>JBHELN010000219.1:0-11001 GCA_046263115.1 Pseudonocardiaceae bacterium
CAGCGGCACGTTCTCCAGGGGCAACTCCACCCCCAGATCTCCCCGCGCCACCATCACTCCATCGAAGGCCAGCACGATCGCCTCGAGATTGTCCACCGCCTCGGGCTTCTCCAGCTTGGCGATCACCGGCAACCGGCCGCCCGGCACCGCATCCATCGTGCGGTGCACCAGGTCAATGTCAGCTGGCGACCGGACGAACGACAGCGCCACCAGATCGACCCGCAATCCCAGCGCGAACTCGAGATCGGCGAAGTCCTTATCGGACAGCGCCGGCACGGACACGTTCATCCCGGGCAGCGACAGGCCCTTGTGGTCGCTGATGATACCTCCCTCGATGACCTCGCAGACCACCTCGCTGTCCTCCACCTTGCGCACCAGCAGAGCGATCTTGCCGTCGTCCACCAGCAACGTGTCGCCTTCGCGGGCATCTATGGCCAGCCCTGCATAGGTGGTCGAGACGCGGTCGTGGGTGCCGGGAACGTCTTCGACGGTCACTCGGACCTCATCCCCGGTGCGCCACTGCACCGGACCGGTCGCGAAGCGACCCAACCGGATCTTGGGGCCCTGCAGGTCCGCGAGGATTCCCACCGCCCGTCCAGCCTCGTCGCTGGCCTCCCGGATCATCGAGAAGACCCGTGCATGATCAGCATGACTGCCGTGACTGAAGTTGAGGCGAGCCACATCCATCCCGGCCCACACCAGCTCCCGGATCTTCTCCGGGGTCGCGGTGACCGGCCCGATCGTACAAACGATCTTCGCGCGTCGACTCATAGTCGGACACACTATCGCTGCATCCGGATCGATCTGATGGCCGTCAGGTGTCCGGTGCGTGACTAGATCTCGGTTGCTCCGACGTGTCTGGCCAACCACTCGGTCAGTGGCCGGGTGAGCTGCCAACCTTGCCGGACCCGATCCAGGCAGGCGCGCTGGTGTAACACCTCGTCCGGCGGCCAGGACCGCCACAGGTACAGCGAGCGGTGCCGCAGCAAGTCCAGCCGCGGGTGATCGGCGGCACTACCCCGGGGCCGCGAGCGCAGCAGGTCACCACCACGCTGCATCCCGGTGTTGCCGCCGGGCACCGCCGCCAGTAGACGACGCAGATCTTCGCCGCTGCGCTCGGCGTCCACCGCCATCCGGTAACGGGCAAGCTGGTCGGCAGACCACTGGTAGGCACCGCCCGCGACGAGCAGCCCGTCGGCCCCCAGCTGGGTGTAGAAGGCCGCGCCGGACACCTGGATCACGGCGCCGCAGTGCGTTTTGTACGGGCTCTTGTCGCTGCTGAACCGCACGTCGCGGTACGGGCGGAAGATCTTCCCGGTGCCGAACTCCGGCTCGAGCTCATCCAGCAACGCCCGCATCGGAGCACGGATCTCGTCATCGTAGACGGCCTTGTGGTCGCTCCAGTAGGCCTTCGAGTTGTCCGCCGCCAACCCCTCGTAGAAGTCGACCGCGTGCTCGCCGAACCCGTCGAAACGCATCACCGCATGCTAGCGGCGCTGGTTGCGGCTAAGAGGCCAGCGCCGGCTCGTTGCGCTCGGCGAGCGTTTCCGGATCCTCCCTGCCTCGGGGCGCCATCGTTAGGTACACCACCGCGCCGATGAACACCACCGCCGAGGTGATCACATTGATCCGCAGCCCGAAGACCATTGTTGCCGGGTCCGCACGCATCAGCTCGATCCAGAACCGCCCGGCGGTGTAGCCCGCGACGTACAGCGCGAAGGCCCGTCCGTGGCCGAGCCGGAACCGGCGGTCGGCCCACACGACCAGCGCCGCGACGCCCAGGTTCCAGACCATCTCGTAGAGGAAGGTCGGGTGCACGATCTCCACCGGTGGGCCCTGCGCGATCCCGTTGAGCGGATCGGGGATGCCGGTGGCCGGATTCACCCGATCGCGGATCTCCAATCCCCACGGCAGCGTAGTCGGGCCGCCGTAGAGCTCCTGGTTGAAGTAGTTTCCCAGCCGCCCGATCGCCTGCGCGACCACGATGGCCGGTGCGACGGCGTCGGCCATCGCGGGCATCGGGATGCCCCGCCGGCGGCAACCGATCCAGGCGCCGAGGGCTCCGAACGCGATCGCCCCCCAGATGCCGAGGCCACCCTTCCAGACCTGCAGCGCGGCCATCGGGTCTCCACCCGGGCCGAAGTAGTTCTGCCAGTCCGTGGCTACGTGGTACAGGCGGCCGCCCACCAGGCCGAACGGCACTGCGAACACCGCGATGTCGGTCACCGCACCGGCTTGACCCCCCCGGGCATGCCAGCGACGTTCGCCCCACAGGATCGCGACGATGATCGCAGCGATGATGCACAAGGCGTAAGCGCGTATCGGCACCGGCCCCAGGTACCAGACTCCTCGATCCGGACTAGGAATTGAGCTAAAGAACATCGCGGTAAGCACGGCGACACGGTATCTGCCGCCCAGACGATGCAATCAGCGGGCTCAACGTGGTTATCGGGCCGCTGATAGGCACGCTAAGACCACTCGATGCGGACGGTGGGAGGTGGTTCAGGCGGGTTGCGGAGCGGGGCGGCGGACGCCGGTGGCAAGGTCGGCGGCCAGGGCGCGGACGCCTGCCTCGCCATCCCGCGCGGCGGTGACGAACGCGGAGCCGACGATCACGGCGTCGGCGAATGTCGCCACCTCGGCGGCCTGCGCGCCGTTGCGCACGCCGAGCCCGACACCGACCGGCAGTCCCGGCGCCAGCTCCCGCACCCGGCTGACCAGCGTCCCCGCCGCGCTGCTCACCACGTCCCGGGCACCGGTCACCCCCATCACGGAACTGGCATACAAGAAGCCGCGGCTGGCCGCGGCGGTGTCTGCAATCCGCTGGTCGGTCGAGGACGGTGCGACGAGGAAAATCCGGTCCAGGTCGTGCGCTTGGGCCGCGCCCAGCCAGTCATGCGCCTCGTCGGGGATCAGGTCGGGGGTGATAACGCCGAGGCCCCCAGCCGCGGCGAGGTCCCGGGCGAAGGCGTCCACGCCGTAGCGGTGCACCGGGTTCCAGTAGGTCATCACCACGGCCCGCCCACCGGCCCCCGCGATCGACTCCACGACCGCCAGCACATCTCGCAGCCGCACCCCGCCTCGCAGGGCCGCGTCCGCGGCGGCCTGAATGGTCGGCCCGTCGAGCACCGGATCGGAGTAGGGAACCCCGACCTCGACCAGGTCGCAGCCGCCGTCCAGCATGGCCTGCAGCAGCGCCCGTGAGCCGTCCACGGTCGGGTAGCCGGCGGGCAGGTAGCCGACCAGAGCGGCCCGATGCTCAGCGCCGCAGGCCTCGAACAGCGTCGCCACCCGGGCGGTCACTGGTGGCCCTCCAGCAGGTTGAACCACTTCACCGCGGTATCCACGTCCTTGTCACCCCGGCCGGACAGATTGACTAGCAACAACGCCCCATCCCCCAGTTCAGCACCGAGCTGCAACGCGCCGGCCACGGCGTGCGCAGACTCGATCGCCGGGATGATCCCTTCGGTGCGGGACAGCAATTGAAAGGCCTCCATGGCCTGCGCATCGGTGATCGGCCGGTACTCGGCGCGCCCGGTGTCCTTGAGCCAGGAATGCTCGGGGCCGACCCCGGGGTAGTCCAACCCGGCTGAGATCGAGTGCGTCTCGATGGTCTGCCCGTCGGAGTCCTGCAGCAGGTAGGACAGCGCTCCGTGCAGCATCCCGGGCTCTCCAGCGGACAGCGTCGCCGCGTGCCGTCCGGTGTCCACCCCGTCGCCGGCTGCCTCGAAGCCGACCAGGCGTACGTCCGGGTCGTCGATGAAGGGGTGGAAGATGCCGATCGCGTTGGAGCCGCCGCCAACGCACGCAGCCACCGCGTCGGGCAACCGGCCGTACCGGGACAGCATCTGCTCGCGGGCCTCCAAGCCGATCACGCGGTGGAAATCGCGCACCATGACCGGGAACGGATGCGGTCCGGCAACCGTGCCCAGCAGGTAATGGGTGGTGTCCACGTTGGTCACCCAATCCCGCAGCGCCTCGTTGATGGCGTCCTTCAACGTGCGCGATCCCGTCTTGACGGGCACCACCTCGGCGCCGAGTAGCCGCATCCGAGCGACATTGAGCGCTTGGCGCTGGGTGTCCACCTCCCCCATGTAAACCACGCATTCGAGCCCGAGCAGCGCGCACGCGGTCGCGGTGGCGACGCCGTGCTGGCCCGCGCCGGTCTCCGCGATCACCCGCGGCTTGCCCATCCGCTCGGTAAGCAACGCCTGACCCAGCACATTGTTGATCTTGTGCGAACCGGTGTGGTTGAGGTCCTCGCGTTTGAGCACGATTCGGGCGCCACCGGCGTGCTCAGACAGCCGGGGCGTGTCCGTGATCGGGGACGGGCGGCCGGTGTAGTCGGCGAGCAGGCCGTTCAGCCGAGCGGTGAACTCCGGGTCGGACCGGGCAGCGGTATAGGCGGCGGTGAGCTCGTCGAGGGCTGCGATGAGCGCCTCAGGCACGAACCGGCCGCCGTAGGCTCCGAAGTGACCGTGGGCATCGGGCTGGGCCATGCTCAGCGTGGGCTGGGTGCCGACCATGCCCGTCACCGGACCGGCTTGGGGCAGGCCGGGTGCGAACCGGCGGTGACCAGCTGGATGACTGCGGCCTTGGGGTCACCGCTGGTCACCAGACCCTCGCCGACGAGCACGGCATCGGCGCCCGCACCGGCGTAGGCCATCAAATCAGCTGGTCCTCGCACTCCGGACTCGGCGACCCGAAGCACATCGGGTGGCAGCCCCGGAGCGATCTTGCTGAAGACCGCCGGGTTGACGTCCAGGGTGTGCAGGTCACGAGCATTGACTCCGATCAGGGTCGCGCCGGCCTCCAGCGCGCGGTCGGCCTCTTCGGCGGTGTGCACCTCGACCAGTGCCGCCATCCCCAACGACTCGACCCGATCCACCAGTGCGACCAGCGCATTCTGTTCCAACGCCGCGACGATCAGCAGCACCACGTCCGCGCCGTGCGCCCGCGCTTCATGCACCTGGTAGGGGCTGACGATGAAGTCCTTGCGCAGGACCGGGACGTCCACCACGGCACGGACGGCATCCAGATCGGCCAGCGACCCTCCGAAGCGCCGGCCTTCGGTAAGCACGCTGATCATGCGAGCGCCGGCCTCGGCGTAATCAGCGGCAAGCCTAGCCGGGTCCGGGATATCGGCCAGGATCCCCTTGGACGGGCTGCGACGCTTGACCTCCGCAATGACACCGATCCCGGGACTCCGCAACGCGGCCAGCGCATCCCGGGGAGCCGACACCCGTGAGGCGCGCCGCTTGATCTCGGTGAATTCGACCGCGGCTTCACGGGCCGCGAGGTCGACTCGGACTCCTTCGAGGATCGCTTCCAGGACGCTCAAACCTCTCCCCTTCCGCCCCCGTGCGCAGCCGGGTATCGATGCTAGCTGCGGCGTGGTCCGCGTCACCTCACCGGGGGTGTCCTGGGAAGGTGGGGTCCTCGCCGGCGTCCATGCGCTCCCAGAGTCGCCCGTCATCCGGGGGTACTCGGCCCTCCGATCGGGCTACCGGCGCCTGATAACGGCGACCCAGCCGGGGCATCCGGTGTCCCCACCCGATCAGCGCGACGCCGGCCGCAGCGAGCAGCGCCGCCCCCACCGCCGCCAGTACCGGGCCCGCGAACAGTGCCGTGGCCGAACCGACCGGAACCGACCGGGCGGGTCGCTGCGCCGCGGACATGGCCACCCCGGTCAGCCACCGCGCGTCGAACACGTGCAGCACCGCGACAATCGGCGGCACCGCCGCACCGAGAAGCAACGCGCCGAGCAGCCATCGCACCCGTCTACCAGTGGCCAGCACCGCGGCCACCGCCGCAAGGGCAACAGCCGCCAGTGGGCCCAGCACCGGCAGCACCTCCGAGCCGGCCAACCGCACCCCAACGATCCCCCGCAGCGGCGTCTGCACATCGATGTGCGCCCAGCCGAGCGCCGACGCGCCGCCGAGCGCCGCCGATGCCGCAATCAGGGCCGCGATCGTCGCCAGCAGCGCGCGGCGGGCGGCGGGGCGCTCAAGCACGCAACGACTCGGCGGTTTCCCCGGTGGCCAGCCGCAAGGTCCCGGCAGCGGCGATGGCGGCCAGTACCGCACCTGCCTTGTTCAGGCATTCGGCATCTTCGGCCACCGGGTCGGAGTCGGCGACGATGCCCCCACCGGCCTGCACGTAGGCCACCCCGTTGCGGATCACCGCGGTGCGGATGGCGATCGCGGTGTCGGCGTCTCCGGCGAAATCCAGATAACCGACCACTCCCCCGTACACACCCCGCCGGGTGGGTTCGAGTTCCTCGATGAGCTCCATCGCCCGCGGCTTGGGCGCCCCGGACAGCGTTCCGGCCGGGAAGCAGGCGGCTACCGCGTCGAACGCGGTGTGTCCGGGTGCCAGCTGGCCGGTGACCGTGGAGACCAGGTGCATGACGTGGCTGTAGCGCTCGACCCGGAAGAAGTCGGTGACGTGCACCGACCCTGGCCGGCACACCCGGCCGACGTCATTGCGACCGAGATCGACCAGCATCAGGTGCTCGGCGCGCTCCTTCTCGTCGACCATCAGGTCCTTCTCCAGCCAGCAGTCCTCGTCCGGATCGGCGCCGCGGGGACGGGTGCCGGCAATCGGGTGCGTGGTGACCTTCCCGTCCCGCACGGTCACCAGCGACTCGGGGCTGCAGCCGACGATGCTGAACTCGTCGAGCGTGAGCAGGTACATGTACGGGCTGGGGTTGCTGGTGCGCAACACCCGGTAGACGTCCAGCGGGTCGGCGTCGGTGGCCATCTCGAAGCGCTGCGACACCACCACCTGGAACGCTTCCCCGGCGCGGATCGCCTCCTTGGCCGTTTCGACTGCCGCGTAGTGCTGCTCCGGGCTGCGGCGACGCACGAACTCCGGTACCGGCCGGTGAAACACCGCAGCGCTGGCCGGGGCCGGTGTGCACAGCTGCGCGACCATCGCATCCAGCCGGGCGACCGCGTCGTCATAAGCCTCGTCGACGCGATGCGGGGAGCCGTCCCAGTTGATTGCGTTGGCGATCAGCGTGATGGTGCCCTCATGGTGGTCAAGCGCGGCCAGGTCACTGGCCAGCAGCATCACCAGCTCGGGCACCTTGAGGTCGTCGAGGGCCAGTTCGGGCAGCCGCTCCAAGCGCCGGACGGCGTCATAGCCCAGATAGCCGACCATCCCACCGGTGAGCGGTGGCAGGTCGGGAAGCGGCTCGGTGTGCAGCGCCGCAACGGTTGCCCGCAACGCCCCCAGCGGGGTGCCCGCCCACTCCTGGGTTACGCCGGGAAGCCCTACTGGGGGCTTACCGCGCCAGATCGTGCGACCGCCGGCCTCGGTGAGGGTGGCGGCGCTGTGTACCCCGACGAACGACCAGCGTGACCACGACGAGCCGTTTTCCGCGGACTCGAACAGGAACGTTCCCGGACGGCCCTGGGCGAGTTTGCGATACACGCCCAACGGGGTCTCACCGTCGGCGAGCAGCGTCCGGGTCACCGGGATCACCCGGCGATTGGTCGCCAGCGCGCGAAACCGCTCCCGATCCAGCCGTAGTTGCCCGATACCGGTGGCGCGGATACTGACCATGGAGACATTGTGCCCGCCGTTGACTCCAGAGTGTGTTCGGGCGTATCTTTTTCATCTCTCGTTGAATAAGGGAGTAGGCGCGTGGCGCAGGAGGGCAGCAGGCAGGCCCGGCCCCGCGGACGCCGTCCGGCCGGGGAGAACACCCGGTCGGCGCTGCTCGACGCGGCCAGGGTGGAATTCACCGAGCGGGGTTTCGACGGCGCTACGGTTCGCTCCATCGCCCAGCGGGCTGGGATGGATCCCGCGATGGTCAACCACTGGTTCGGTGGCAAGGATGCGTTGTTCGTGGCCGCCCTGCAGCTGCCGGTCGACCCGGAAAACATCGTCCGCCGGGTCCTCGACGGGGATCCCGCTCAGACCGCCGAGCGTGTGCTACGCACCTTTCTGTCAGTCTGGGACACCAACGGTGGTGGGGCGCTGACCGCGCTGGTACGCAGCGTGGCCAGTCACGAAGCAGCCGCTCGGATGATGCGCGAGTTCGTCAGCCGGGTGATTTTCGGCCGGATCGTCTCCGCGGTTGCTCCCGACCAGCCTGAGCTGCGGACGGCGCTGTGCGGCACGCAGATCACGGGTCTGGCGATGGTCCGTTACGTGATCCGTCTGGAGCCACTGGCCTCCGCTGGCCACGACACCGTGGTAGCGGCGATCGCCCCAAACCTCCAGCGTTACCTGACCGGCGCCCTGTAGTTGGGGGCTAGTCAAGTACGGCCAACGCCGGTGGGCGACGTCGTTAACCGCTAGCCACCGGCGGCGACGGGTTCAGCGGACTGTTGAAACATGTAGCTGAGCCGGTGTGGCAGGCGGGGCCGATCTGGTCGACGACGAGCAGCACCGCGTCGCCGTCGCAGTCCAGCCGTACCTCGTGCACCTGTTGGGTGTGCCCGGAGGTCTCTCCCTTCACCCAGTAGGTCTTCCTGCTGCGAGACCAGTAGGTGGCCTTACCGGTGGTGAGGGTGCGGTGCAGCGCTTCGTCGTCCATCCAGGCCACCATCAGCACGTCACCGGTACCTCGCTGCTGCACCACGGCGCACACCAACCCGTCGGCGTTGCGCTTGAGCTTGCCCGCAATCTGCGGGTCCAGCCCGCTCACCGGACCGTCACCCCTGCGCGGCGCAGGCTGTCTTTCACCTCGCCGATCCGGAGCTGGCCGAAATGGAAGACGCTGGCGGCGAGCACCGCGTCCGCGCCGGCCGCCACCGCGGGCGGGAAATGCTCCACCTCCCCCGCCCCGCCGCTGGCGATCACCGGCACAGTGACGACAGCCCGTACAGCAGAGATCATTTCAAGGTCGAAGCCGGCCTTGGTGCCATCGGCATCCATCGAGTTGAGCAAGATTTCCCCGACACCCAGCTGCTGGCCTCGCGCCGCCCAGGCCACCGCGTCGATCCCGGTACCGCGCCGCCCGCCGTGAGTGGTCACCTCAAAACCCGAGGGCGTTGGCGGCTCACCGGGTGGTACCCGCCGGGCATCCACCGAGAGCACGATGCACTGCGCCCCGAATCGATGGGCGGCCTCGCGCAGCAGCTCCGGGCGGGCTACCGCGGCGGTATTGATGCTCACCTTGTCCGCGCCGGCCCGCAGCAACCGGTCCACATCGGACACTTCGCGGATCCCCCCGCCGACGGTGAGCGGTATGAACACGCATTCCGCGGTGCGCCGGACCACGTCATAAGTGGTCTCGCGATCCGCGGCTGACGCCGTGATGTCGAGGAAGGTCAGCTCGTCGGCGCCTTGGGCGTCGTAGGTGGTGGCCAGCTCCACGGGATCGCCGGCATCCCGTAGGCCGGTGAAGTTCACGCCTTTGACGACCCGGCCGGCGTCGACGTCCAGGCATGGGATCACGCGCACCGCAACGGCCATCCACTCAGCCTAGGCGCGCGTGCATCGGGCCCCGACACACCGGGCAGGAAGGCACGACACACCGGGCACGGGGGCGCAACACACCGGGCTAGCGGGCGGCGGCCAGGGCGTCGGGGAGGGTGAGGGCGCCGGTGTAGAGGGCCTTACCGATGATGGCGCCCTCCACGCCTTCCGGAGCCAACGCTGCCAGGGCGGCCACGTCGGCGGCACCGGAGACCCCGCCAGAGGCGATCACCGGCGCGTCGGTTCGGGCGCACACCGCGCTGAGCAGCTCCAGGTTCGGGCCACGCAGCGTGCCATCCTTGGTGACGTCGGTGACCACGTAGCGCGGGCAGCCGTCGGCGTCCAGGCGCTCGAGCACTTCCCAGAGGTCGCCACCGGACGCGGTCCAGCCACGCGCGGCGAGGACGTGCCGGCCGTCGATGACCCGCACATCGAGCCCTACCGCGATCCGGTCGCCATACTCGGCGATCATCGCACGGCACCAGGACGGATTCTCGACCGCGGCGGTACCCAGGTTGACCCGGGCGCATCCGGTGGCCAGCGCTCGCCGCAGCGACGCATCGTCGCGGATGCCACCGGAGAGCTCCACCGCGATGTCCAGCCGGCCGACGACCTCGGCCAGCAGGTCAGCGTTGGAGCCGCGCCCGAAGGCCGCATCGAGATCGACCAAGTGCACCCATTCAGCTCCGTCGGCTTGCCACGCCAAGGCGGAATCAACTGGGTCTCCGTACACGGTTTCGGTGCCGGCTTCGCCCTGAGTGAGGCGGACGGTCCGGCCGCCGGCGACGTCGACCGCGGGCAGCAGCACAAAACTCACCCGTCCACCCTAGGCGGTGGCGCCCCGGCTAGAGCGTGGCGATCCAGTTCCGCAGCAGGTGTGCGCCCGCGTCGCCGGACTTCTCGGGATGGAACTGGGTGGCCCACAGCGGTCCGTTCTCCACTGCGGCCACGAACGGCTCGCCGTGCTCCGCCCAAGTCACCAACGGCGGAACCAGCGGCGCTGAGCTTTCCATTTCCCAGCGGCGGGCCGCATAGGAATGCACGAAATAGAACCGGGTGTCCGCGTCGAGGCCGGCGAACAGCTTCGACCCGGCCGGGACAGTCACCGTGTTCCACCCCATGTGCGGCAGCACGTCGGCCTTCAACCGCTCCACCGTTCCAGGCCACTGGTCGCACCCGTCGGTCTGCACCCCGTGCTCGACACCACGGCTGAACAGCACCTGCATCCCCACGCAGATGCCCAGGACTGGGCGCCCACCGGCCAGCCGGCGACCGATGATCCGATCGCCGCGCACCGCTCGCAGCCCCGCCATGCACGCCGCGAAGGCCCCGACGCCGGGCACCACCAGCCCGTCAGCGTTCAGCGCCGCCTCAACCTCCGCCGTCACCACCACCTCTGCGCCGGCGCGGGCCAACGCCCGCTGCGCCGACCGCAAGTTCCCCGACCCGTAGTCCAGCACCACCACCCGTGTCACCCCCCTACCTTCCCCCAGCCGCACTCAGCAGGCTCAGCGGGGTAAATGAGGTGCCAATAACCCCGCTGAGCCTGCTGAATGCGCCATCCTGGGA
>JBHELN010000220.1:0-5093 GCA_046263115.1 Pseudonocardiaceae bacterium
AGCCGGATCTGCGTTGAGCCCCGCGGTCTGGCTGCCGGTTACCGCTGGCCGCAGTACTCGATCCAGCGCGGCGAACTGCAGCTACTGCTGCTGCGCGCCGTCCGGGATCGCCTCGGAGTCGACGCGGTCCGCGCCGGCCTGGTCCTGGAGCGCTTCGAACTCCAGCGTGATCGGGTGCTGGTCGAGCTGCGCGACCGGCGCACCGGCCGTCTCGTAATCGACCGGGCCGACGTGCTCATCGGCGCCGACGGCATCAACTCCGCGGCACGCGCGCAACTGCACCCCGACGAGGGGCTGCCGATCTGGAACGGTATCCACCTGTGGCGTGGCCTGACCGACAGTGTGCCGCTCCTCGGCGGCCGCACGATGATCGTGTCCGGCGCGGATCCGACGGTGGTCGTCTACCCGGTCTCGCGGGCCGCCGAGCGGCGCGGCCGATCCACGTTGAACTGGGGTGTCGGCGCGCGGCTGGCTCAAGCCACCCAGGCTCCGCTGGGGGATGGCACCACCTGGGTGGGCTGGACGATGTGTTGCCACACGTGGCTGACCGATGCTTCGATTGGCTTGACCTGCCCGCGCTGGTCCGCGGCTCGCCGCGGATCTGGGAGTACCCGATGGTGGACCGGGATCCGTTGCCGCGCTGGGGAACTGGGCGGGTCACCCTGCTCGGTGATGCCGCTCATCCGATGTACCCCTTCGGCTCCAACGGAGGCACCCAGGCGATCATCGACGGTCGAGTACTGGCCTGGAAGCTGTCCCGCGCCGACGATGCGGCGGCCGGGCTCGCCGGCTACGAGCACGCGCGCCGCGAACCGATGAATGGCCCTGGTGTTGGCCAACCGGCAGCGCGGTCCCGAGCGGGTGGTGCAGCTCGTCGAGCAACGAGCGCCGCATGGCTTCACCCGGATCGAAGACGTCATGACGCGCGCTGAGCTGGACTCCATCGCGATGGAATACCGCCGGACGGCGGGCTTCGACGCCGAGACACTCAACGCCGCGCCCTCCTGGGACGTCGCCGGCACGGCCTAGCCCTACTGTCCCCCGACAATGTTCGCCTACCGCCGCCGGCTCAGCACACCCTTTCCCTTGACCTGTCGGGCGGCGATGGCCTGCAGCGCCGAGCGGGCGTCCGTGAACGGGTAAACCTCAACGGGGGGATCGGCCAAGACGCGGGTCGCCCACAACTTCCGGAGCCGGGTCCACAGATCGCGGACCATCAAAGGCTGACGCTCGAACAACTCGCGAGATCCCACCCCGAGCACCCCGGTGTTGCCGAGTAGGAGCCGGTTGACCTTCACAGTGGGTATCTCTCCCGCGGTGAAGCCCAGGACAAGCAGCCTGCCCTCGGGTGCCAGCGCGCGCAGGCTATCGGTCATCCGGTCGCCGCCGACCGGATCAACGACGATGTCGACCGCACGGTCCCCGACTACGGCGCGTACCGCGTCGAGCCAGCCGTTGCTGAGGACCGCGTGGTGCGCGCCGCAGCGCATCGCGAAGTCCCGCTTGCCGTCGTCGCTGGTGACCGCGATGGTCCGCAGCCCGAGCGCGCGGCCCAGCTGGAGCGCGGCGACACCGAGACCGCCAGCGCCACCGTGCACCAGGAGGGTCTCGCCGGGAACCGCACGTCCGCGGCGCACCAGCGCGAACAGCGCGGTCAGGTAGTTGAGCGGAGCCGCCGCGCCCGCTTCGAAGCTCATGCCGTCGGGCAGTGGCAAGACTTGCCCGGGGTCTTCGGTGAGAACCTGCTGCCAGCATCCGTGTGACTTCAGCACCGCGACCCGCTGGCCGGGCCCGATGCCGGCGTCCCGAGGCGCGAATCGGACTACGCCGGCCGCGTCCATCCCCGGGGTGAACGGCAGCGGAAGTTTCAGCTGGTACTGGCCGCGCGTCTGGAGCAGATCGGCGAAGGAGACACCCGCGGCGACGACGTCGATGACGACTCCGTCGCTGGGATCGGGCTCCGGCACTTCGTTCCACACAACACCGGCGGGCCCGCTGAAGTCCAGGACCTGGTGGGCGAACACCCCTGCCTGCCTCCGTCCTGCGACCACCGGGAGCGCGGTAAGCCATCAGCCGCGAAGTAGCGCTCGGTCGATGGAAGCGGTACACATTCAGCTTGAGATCACCCTGGCACAGGGGGATCTTCCCGGCGCCGCGCCGCCCTGCCTCCAGGGGAGGGCTCGCTGCTGCCAGCTTGTCGCACCGGTGGTCGGATCGTGGGAGCGGCTTGCCGTCCGTCAGAGAGAGGCAGATGAGCAGCGCACCAGAGCTCGCGATCCCCGCCGAGGTGGATAGCCCGGTGCCAGCGCGGACACCGGGCCGTGGCGTGACACGCTGGCTGCTGGCGCAGCAGGTACCGCCGGTCGGGCCGGCCGCCGGTAAGGCCCACACCAAGCCGCAGGCGTGGTGGAAAGTGATGTGCCTGACCGGGGTGGACTACTTCTCCACGCTGTCCTACCTGCCGGGTATCGCCGCACTCGCCGCCGGAGCATTGTCGCCGCTGGCGACGTTGCTCATCGTCGGGCTCACCCTGCTCGGGATGCTGCCGATGTACTGGCGCGTCGCCAGGGAAAGCCCACACGGCCAGGGCTCGGTGGCCATGCTCGAGGACCTGCTGCCGTTCTGGAAGGGAAAGATGTTCGTCCTGATCCTGCTGGGGTTCGTCGCGACCTCGTGGATCATCACGATCACCCTGTCCAGCGCCGACGCCACCGTGCACCTGCTGGAGAACCCTTACCTACCCCGTGCCCTCAACGGGCAGGCCACCGCGATCACCGTCGTGCTGCTGCTGATCCTGGGTGGGGTGTTCCTGCTCGGGTTCACCGAGGCCGTCGCCGTGGCGATCCCGCTGGTGGCGGTGTTCCTGGCGCTCAACGCCGCCGTCGTGATCGAGGGCGCCCTCCAGGTACTGACCCGGCCCGGCGCTCTCACCGGCTGGATCGATCGGGTCACCGCCGGCGGTGCCGGCGTCGGTGGGATCGTCGGCCCGGCCGTGACGGCGTTTCCGCTACTGGTGCTCGGCTTGTCCGGGTTCGAGACCGGGGTGAGCATGATGCCGCTCGTCGCGGCCGACGGGTCCAGCGCCGAGCAGCGGCTCGCCTCCCGCATCCACAACACCCGCAAGCTCCTGACCACCGCCGCGCTGATCATGAGCGTGTACCTGCTGGCGACGACGTTCATCACCACCGTGCTCATCCCGCCGCAAGAGTTCAAGCAGGGCGGCAAGGCCAACGGGCGAGCCCTGGCCTACCTCGCGCACGAGCGGCTCGGCGATGCGTTCGGCACCGCTTATGACGTCAGCAGCGTCCTGATCCTGTGGTTCGCGGGTGCGTCCGCGATGGCCGGATTGATCAATATCGTGCCGCGCTACCTGCCCGGGTACGGCATGGCGCCGGAGTGGGGTCGGGCCGTGCGCCCGGTGGTGCTCGTCTACACCGCCGTCAGCATCGGCATCACCATCGCCTTCCGGGCCGACGTCAACGCCCAGGCCGGCGCCTACGCCACCGGCATCCTCGCCATGATGGTCTCCGGCGCGATCGCCGTCACCATCTCTGCTATCCGGCGACGGCGGCGGCCGGCCGCAGCCATGTTCGCCGTGCTGACGTTGGTGCTGCTGTACGCGCTCGCGGCGAACATCGTCGAAAAGCCCGACGGCATCACGATCGCCGGGGCATTCATTGCCGGTGTCGTGGTCATCTCTCTGGTATCCCGAGTGTCGCGCACCACCGAGTTGCGAGCCGACCGGATCGAGTTCGACGAGGCCGCTCGCCGGTTCATCACCGATTCGCTGTCCCATGACGGCTCCCTGCACCTGGTGGCCAACCAGCGCCAAGCCGGGGATCGCGCGGAGTACGCCGAGAAGGAGGCCGCGCAACGCGGCATGAACCCCGTCCCTGGAGCGGCCGACACGCTGTTCTTGGAGATCGACGTGATCGATCCCTCCGACTTCAGCGACGTGCTCCACGTGCGGGGTGTCGAGGTCGACGGGTACCGCATCCTGCGCGCGGACAGCCCCGCCGTGCCAAACGCGATCGCTGCGATCCTGCTCGCGCTGCGTGACGCGACCGGGGTGCGCCCGCACTGCTACTTCGAATGGGCCGAGGGCAACCCGATCGGCCTCCTGCTGCGTTACCTCATCCTCGGACGGGGCGACACCGCGCCGGTGGTTAGGGAGATCCTGCGCCAGATCGACCGCGACCCCGCGCGCCGCCCGGGCATCCACGTCGGCAGCTGACGTCCAGCTACGCGGTGATGAGGGCAGCTCGGACTGTCGCCGACCCGTCCAGTCTGGCCGCGGCGGTCGCGGAATGGACCACGCGCGATCGCTGACCGTTGCGGGCCGCGTAGCGCATCAACTATGACGCACTCACGTTTCTCGCCACCATCACGGCGGGAAGAGGTCAAAACGGTGGCGGGTCGTTGCCGACGTTGATTTCGGGTGGCGGGTGCACTTCGGGTTCGTTAAGGGTTTGTTCCCAGATTTGGGTGTTCTCCCAGTTATCGTCAAATCGAATCCCGATCGGATACGGGGCCTGAGCGCGGGGGATCGGATCGAGTAGTGGCTCAATGATCCTTGGTAGGCGACGGCAATAGGTGTGGCCCAATCGGCTGGTCCATTGGAAGACACCCGGTTCCGGTTGGTGCAAGGTCCAGCCGCCCTCGCCTTTCAACCGATGATCATGACGGCAGGCGGTTCCCAAGTTGGGTCCGGTCGTGGCGCCGCCGAAGGCATAGTCGCGGGTGTGATCGGCGTCGGTGCCGTGGGCGGGGGCCCGGCAGCCGATCATGATGCAGGATCGGTCGCGGATCTCCAGGTAGCGGCGCAGCGCTGCGTGCCCGCCGAGCCAAGTCATTACCGGTGCCGGCCTCCGCGTCAACCTGGTCGCGGAGTAGTTCGAGGATGGTCGTGTTGTCGAGTCCGGCGTAGGTCCCGTCGGTCATCCCGAGGAACGACTCCGCGCGGATATGATCGATCGGACGCAAGTCACCAGCGCGTTTAGCGGCTTTGGCCAGCGCGTCGATGCGCCCGCATGCTGCGGCGACCCGATCCACCGGGAGGTTGTACCCCGACAGGTTCGCCGAGCCGTCCGTGT
>JBHELN010000221.1:0-4557 GCA_046263115.1 Pseudonocardiaceae bacterium
TGTAGCCCCGCTCGACGTAGACCTCCAACGCCGCGTCGAGAATCAGCGGACGGCGGCGCTCCGGGCCGAGATGGGCGGCGCGCGCGCGTCCGGCGCCCCCCCGGCGCCTTACCTCCAGCGGAACCCCTGTCGGCTTCTCCACTTGACAAAACTACCACGCCGTAGGAACTTCCTACTGTGGGGTAGGAACCTTGGTCCGTAGGGGACCGGGAGGTGGCCCCAGGGAGGTGACACTGTGGCTGGAACAGTGCTGACGGATCCCACCGATCTGGGGAAGTTCCATGAGGTCCAGCAGCTGGCCTACGCGGCGGCGGAGTCGGTCGGGCAGTCCCTCGAACCGGGTGTCACGGAGAAACAGGCCGTCCAACGGATCCGTGACTACCTGCTGCAACGAGGAGTGCAGGACTGGTTCCACACGCCGTTCGCGTGGTTCGGTGACCGCACGGCGTTCCGCAACTTCTGGACTCCACTCCAGTTCTTCCCCACCCGTCGCAGGCTGGAAGAAGGCATGCCGTTCATCCTCGACTGCGCGCCAGTGCGCGACGGGTACATGGCTGACATCGGCTACGCCGGCTGCCTGGGTACCAACCCGATCTTTGAGCAGCTGATGAACGACCTGGGCGAGTATCGCGCGCTGATCGTCACCAGGGTGCGTGACGGCGCACCGCTACGGCAGATCTACCGCGACGTCGACGCCCTGCTCGCCCAGCACGGGTATGACAACCGGCACCGGGTCTATCCCGGGCGGGTCATCGCACATCAGATCTCCATGGTGCACTCGCGGCTGCCGCGGTTCATCGCCGCGGGGTTCGGTATCCGTGCGCTGCAGACCCTCGTCGGTGACCTGATCGTGGAACGGATGCATCACCGCTCGCCGCTGTGGGCCGATGGCGAGATTTCCAACCATCCCGCCACGCCCGGTTTGTGGGCGGTCGAGCCGCACATCGGTTTCCATGATGTCGGGGTGAAGTTCGAGGAGATCCTGGTGGTGCCTCCCAGCGGTAATGCGTACTGGCTCGACGATGACCTCCCGCACGTGCGCCGCTGGCAGCCAACGGCGGCCGCGTCATGACTGTCACGACGAAGGACCTCACCGCGACCGATGGCGTGTCGCTGCGGGTATACGAATCGGGGCCGCCCGGCGCACCCACTGTGGTCTGCGTGCACGGCTATCCCGACGACCACACCCTGTGGGACGGCGTGGCCGCCGACCTGTCGGTCCGCTACCACGTGGTGAGCTATGACGTCCGGGGCGCCGGCGAGTCCGGGAAGCCTCGCGGACGCCGGGCCTACCAGCTTGACCAGCTCGTTCGGGATCTCGCAGCGGTGATCGAGGCAGCCAGCCCGGATCGTCCGGTGCATCTGCTGGGCCACGACTGGGGATCGGTCCAGGCCTGGCATGCGGTGACCGACCAGCGGCTGCATGACCGGATCGCCTCCTACACCTCGATCTCCGGGCCGTGCCTCCACCACGCCGACCACTGGTTCCGGGCCCGACTGCGCCGGCCGACGCCGCAAGCCCTGCGGGAACTGGTCAGCCAGCTGCGAATGAGCTGGTACGTCGCGTTGTTCCAGCTGCCGTTGCTGCCGGAACTGGCCTGGCGCGCCGGACTCGCCCAGCGGGTGCTGGCCCTGGTCGACGACGCCGGTGCGCCCGTTGTGGCGAACGCGGTGAGCGGCCTGCAGCTCTACCGAGCCAACATGATGCCGCGGCTGGCAGCACCGTCTCCCCGCACGACCGACGTCCCGGTGCAAGTCCTTGCCCCGGAGCGGGATCCCTTTGTGTCGAAGTCACTACAGACTGACATCGGACGCTGGGCATCCAACTTGGCCGTTCGGGAACTGCCCGCCGGTCACTGGCTGCCGCGCACCCACCCTCACACCGTGGCGCGCTGCGCGAGTGAGCTGATCGACTTCGCCGAAGGCGGTCCTGAATCCCGCGGCCTACACCGCGCGTGGCGGGTCGGCCAGCCGCGGCAGCGGTTTGCGGACACCCTGGTGGTGATCACCGGTGGTGGCAGCGGTATCGGCCGGGCCACCGCGCTGGAATTCGCTGAGCACGGCGCCGAAGTGATCGTCACCGACATCGACCAGCACGCGGCCGAGCGCACCGCGCAGCTAGCCAGCACGCTAGGCCCGCGCGCGAGCGCATACCGACTGGATGTGTCCGATCGCGGCGCGATGGAAAAGTTCGGCACGGTACTGCGGGAAAACCACGGCATCCCGGACATCGTGATCAACAATGCTGGCATCGCCGTCGCAGGGCCGTTTCTTGACACCACGGTGGCCGACTGGGAACGGATCATCGACGTGAACCTGTGGGGAGTCATCCACGGTTGCCGGGTCCTGGGCGGGCTGATGGTGGAAGGTGGCGCCGGCGGCACCATCGTCAACATCGCTTCCGCCGCCGCCTACCTGCCCACCAAGTCGTTACCGGCGTACGCCACCACCAAGGCTGCGGTGCTCGCATTGAGCCAGTGCCTGCGTGCGGAACTGGCCCCGGCAGGCGTCGGCGTGGTGGCGATCTGCCCGGGTTTCGTGCACACCAACATCGCCAACAGCGCCCGGTTCGTTGGTTTCGACGCCGCCAAGGAACAGGCCGCCAGGCAGCGCGCGACGGCGTTGTACCGCCGCCGCAACTTCACCCCCCGCCAGGCAGCGCGGGAAATCCTGCGCGCGGTGGAACGTGACACCGCCATCGCCCCGATCACCGTCGAAGCCAAGGCGGGACTGCTGGCCTCCCGGTTGACTCCAGGCTTGCTCCGCGCGCTGGCACGAACCGATCTCATCCCCCGGTAACGCCTCCAGCTCGAAAGGGAGATCTCGATGTTCCGCCGCCACGCCCCGGCGCACCAGAATGTGGCCAGCCTCGTGCTACAACCGCGAGACGTCGACTTCGATTGGGCCAGCCTGCCCACGCATTGGGTGCCGGGCCAACCGTTCGTCACCCACACCATCAACGTGCTGCACCTGCTGCTGCCGGCTGGAGAGCGGTGGTTCGTCGACGTGTTCACCCAGGCTCTTCCGTTCATCAAGGACGAGAGGCTGCGCGAAGAGGTACTCGGCTTCATCGGCCAGGAAACCATTCATGCCCGTTCGCACCAGGGCGTGCTCGATCACTGGAAGGCCCAGGGCATCGACACCGATCCCTACGTGCAGCAGATCGATTGGATGTTTTTCAAAGCGTTGGGTGATCGCGATCTGATATCTAAACGGCGCGAAGAGTGGCTGATCGAGCGGCTGTCGATCATCGCTGCAATCGAGCACATCACCGCGATGCTGGGGAACTGGGCACTTAACTCCCCCGCACTCGATGCCGCCGGCGCTGACCCGACCATGCTGGATCTGCTGCGCTGGCACGGAGCTGAGGAGGTCGAACACCGTGCGGTGGCCTTCGACCTGCTCACCCATCTCGACGGCCGGTACCTGCGCCGACTGCGGGGCATGACGGTCACCTGGCCGATCATGTTGTGGCTGTGGGTGCGCGGCGTGGTCTTTTTGATGCGCACCGATCCGGAGCTGACCGGCCGGCGCCGGAAGGCGCGCTGGCGCTACTACTTCCGGGCCAGCCGGCGCCACCTGCTGCCTCCCGCGAACGAAATCGTCCGCGGGGTCCTGAGGTATTACCGACCCAGGTACCACCCATCGAAGGAGTTCTCCACCGGGCAGGCCGTCGCCTATCTCGCCAGCTCCCCGGCGGCGACCGCTGCGGCGGTGTGACATGGAAACAGCCGCACCACCAGACTTGCGGGGTCGCCAACGTCCCGACCGGATGTTCACTCTGTTGGGAAAACTGATCACCAGCCTCGAGTGGATCGCCGGCGGTGCCTACATCCGGCGCCCACAACCTCAGCAAGTAGATCGAGACCTGCATCTGGTGGTGGACGAGGTCCGCGTTGAGGCACCCGACGCCCGTAGCTTCCGGCTAGTCGCCGCAAGTGGCACCGATCTGCCTACCTGGCAACCAGGCAGCCACCTCGAGGTGTTGCTGCCCTCCGGCCGGCGCCGTCACTACTCGCTGTGTGGGGACCCGGCCGACCGCGGCTACTACCGAATCGCGGTCCGGCGGATCGCCGACGGCGGCGGTGGTTCCCGTGAGCTGTATGATTCGGTCGGTGTCGGCGCTACCCTGACCGTCCGCGGTCCGCGCAACGCCTTCCCCTACGCGCCTGCGGCCGGGTACCTGTTCCTCGCCGGCGGAATCGGCGTCACGACGATCCTGCCGATGGTCAGGCAGGCGGTGGCCGACGGTGCACCATGGCAGCTCATCTACACCGGGCGTTCGCGGGGGTCGATGCCGTTCCTTGACGAGCTCAGCGAGTTAGACCCAGACCGTATCCGGATCCGACCGTACGACCAGTACGGCTTCCCGACCGGTGCCGAGCTGCTGGAGTACGCACCGCCCGGCGCCACCGTGTACTGCTGCGGCCCGGCCCCCATGATCGCCGGGGTCCGCCGGGCCTTCCCGGGCAGCGCAGCGGTGGCGTTGCAGTTCGAACGGTTCTGTGCACCGCCCGTGCTGGACGGCGTACCTTTCGAGATTGCACTGCAGCGCAC
>JBHELN010000222.1:0-3443 GCA_046263115.1 Pseudonocardiaceae bacterium
CTGTCCAGCCCCGCCGAGCATCCCTACGGCAGCGCCGGCGTGGGATCGCGTTACCAGGGCCAGCGGGGACCCACGCCGTCCCGGGCGTACCTCAACTTCCAGCGCACCGACACCCACCGCGCCCCACCCGAGCCCCACCAGCGCTGACCGCCATTTTCAGCCGGCCGGCTTGTCGCCTCGCTTCACGCTGGTGAGCAGCAGCTGCGCGACGTCAAGGACCTCGGTGGTCCGGCCGGCGGTGCCCTCGGCCTCGCGTGCGGTGAGGCCGTCGGTGAGCATGACCCGGCAGAACGGGCAGCCGGTGGCGATCGCCGAGGTCTGGGTGGCGATCGCCTCGTCGACCCGGTCCAGATTCACCCGCTTGCCGATGCGCTCCTCCATCCACATCCGGGCACCTCCGGCGCCACAGCACATCGCCCGGTCGGCGTGGCGCGGCATCTCGGTCAGCTGCGCACCGGATGCGCCGACCAGCTCGCGCGGTGGCGAGTACACCTCGTTGTGTCGGCCCAGGTAGCACGGGTCGTGGTAGGTCACGGCCGGACCGTCGCGACCAGGCACCGGCGTCAGCTTGCCCTCGCGTACCAGCTGGTTGAGCAGCTGCGTGTGGTGCACCACCTCGTAGTGCCCGTCCAGCTGCGGGTACTCGCGGCCCAGCGTGTTGAAGCAGTGCGGGCAGGTCGTCACGATCTTGCGGCGGCCCGGCGCGCGGCCTTCGAACACCGTGTTGAGCACCTCGACGTTCTGCTGCGCGAGCATCTGGAACAAGAACTCGTTGCCCGATCGCCGGGCCGGGTCACCGTTGCACGTCTCGCCGTCTCCGAGCACCACATAGTTGACGCCGGCGCGGTGCAGCAGCTCGGCGACCGCCCGCACCGTCCGTCTGGCGTTGTCGTCATACGCGCCGGCGCAGCCGATCCAGAACAGGTACTCCACGTCGTCGGGCAGCGTCTCCTCGGCCAGCTGGGGGACCTCGAAGTCCAGGCCCTTGGCCCAATCCATCCGGGCCGACTGATTCTGCCCCCACGGGTTGCCCTTGTTCTCCAGGTTGCGGAACAGCGTGCCCAGCTCGGTCGGGAACTCCGATTCGATCATCACCTGATAGCGCCGCATGTCTACGATGTGATCGACGTGCTCGATGTCCACCGGGCACTGCTCGACGCAGGCCCCGCACGTGGTGCATGACCACAGCACGTCCGGGTCGATCACACCGCCGGTGTCGGCAGGGCCCACCAAGGGGCGCGCGGCCTGTTCCGGGCCTGATCCGGGCACCCGGCCGAAGCCGGACTCGGGCACGTGGTGCCCGTTGCTGGCGGCCAGCGCCAGCACGTCCACATCTTCCGGTATCTGCTGATCACCGATGAGGTAGGGCGCCTTGGCGAACAGGTGGTCACGCAAATCCATGATCACGAGCTTGGGGGACAGCGGCTTGCCGGTGTTCCATGCCGGGCACTGGCTCTGGCAGCGACCGCACTCGGTGCAGGTGGCGAAATCCAGCATGCCCTTCCAGGTGAAGTCCTCGATCTTGCCGCGGCCGAAGATGTCGTCCTCGTCGGGATCCTCGAAGTCGATCCGTTTGCCACGCGACTCCATCGGCAGCAGCGGACCCAGCGCCTTGGGCAGCCGCTTGGCCGCGACGTTGATCGGGGCGACGAAGATGTGCAGATGCTTGGAGTAGAGCACGATCATCAAGAAAGCCAGCATGACGCCGATGTGGGCGAGCAGGGCCGCCGTCTCCAGCGGCTGGTTGATCCCCCGGCCCAGCGGTGCGAGCAGCGCGCCGACGCCTCGAGAGACGAACGCTCCCGACAGGTAGGGGAAGGTGCCGACGTTCACCGCGGTGCCGCGGAACAGGAACATCGTCCAGATCACGTTGAAGATCATGAACAGGATGAGCCACGCCCCGCCGGTGTGGGAGCCGTAGAAGCGTGACGACCGCTGCCTGCGCTTCGGGTCCTGACGGACCCGCATGATTGCGAATGCAACGATCGATACCAGCACCGAGAGCGCGATGACGTCCTGCAGGAAGCCCAACACTGCCCAGTGCCCGATCAGTGGGATGGCGAAATGCTCGTTGAACAGCGCCCCGTAGGCCTCGATGTAGACGGTGAGCAGGATGACGAAGCCCCAGAAGGTGAAGAAATGCGCGAGGCCGGGGATCGTCCATTTCAGCAGCCGCCGCTGCCCGAGCACCTCGGTGAGCTGGGTCCGCAGCCGGGCGCCCAGATCTGCGGCGCGGCCGTGATCCGGCTGCCCGGAACGGATCAAGGCGTACAGCCACCGCACTCGCTGCGCGGCCAGGATGAGCGTGAGCAGCGTCAGCCCCAAGCCGATCACTAGTCGTGCTGCCATCACGGCGTCCAGGCTACGGCTAGTTACTCATTAGTAGCCAGATGGTAGACCGACCGGTCTAACTGCGCGCGCACAAATCGGTCAATCGGGTCGCGCGGGTTCGACCCTGGTTCGCCGAGGGCATCCGGATCCTCATCGGGCGCTGTTCATGTCGAGGCAGCTGCAGGGATCGGGGCGCAGGGTAGGGAGTGGCCGGTGCCTCCGGGTGCTGTGGGTGTACCAGGCTGAGCAATGCGCGCATGGTGGGTTCCGCGCAACCTTCGTAGGACCAGACGACAACCTCGGGCTCGAACAGGTTGACCTCGCCCAGCTTGGGAATCCGCGCCGCGGCCGCCTGATCCCAGCCGCGGATGGTGAGCTGATCGACGCAGTTTGGCCACTCGTAGGAGGCTGCCAGCGCGGTCGGCCTGGTCCGGGGCCCGCAGCAGTACACGGTGAACCCGTCTCCGACGACGTCGAGCAGCAGTCGTTCGATCTCCGGCGGCAGCTCGGCCACGTGATCATCAGCCTCGTTGGTGGACGGTGACCCCGGCCGATTCGGGGAGTCTGGACCGGGGTCACCGTCGTCGGTGGTGAATCGCCGGATCGATCCAGCAACGGGATAAGGTCGTTGCTTACCGGCAGCATGACTGTAGTACGTGAGTAAAATTGTACGCAAGTTTCACGATCTTGAGGCCTGGGAGGTCTGGTGGCGCAGCGCAGAACGATCCGGTCTCGCCGGCTGGGCAAGCAGATCCGGCGGTTGCGCGCCGACGCGCAGCTCAACCAGGAGAAGCTGGTCGAACTGATGAACGCGGACCAGCCTCGCCAGCGCTGTGTTTCCGCCGCGCACCTGTCGCGGGTGGAGACCGGCATCGCCCGGATCAGCTCCGAGCATCTGGACGGGATCATCAGCGTGCTCGAGGTCGGTGCCGAGCAAGCCGACAAGCTCCACGACCTACGCCGCCGCGCCGACGAACCTGGCTGGTGGCAGGAGTACTCCGACATCGTCACTGAGGCCGTGGAGATGCTGGTGGAGATAGGCGAGGACGCCAGCTCCGCGCGCAGCTACGACAACGTATTCGTGCAGGGCCTGCTGCAAACCCGCGCCTACG
>JBHELN010000223.1:0-4190 GCA_046263115.1 Pseudonocardiaceae bacterium
CGGTAATGCCGAACGTCCATCCGGGGGCTCCCCCTGGCAGCGTGTGCCGCTTCGCTGGCGCATCTGGAGAAACCTGTCCCGGACAGGTCCGCGCCGAACGTGTTCGGATTGCTGCGCCGGGCGCGGTTCGTGCTGCTACCGGCACTTGCCTCGACGCGATGCCACCACGTGGTTCGGGGCCGGCGCAGACTGTCAGAGTTGCGGCCTACCCTCGATGGCATGACCAAAGCAGCCCCCGTCCAGCGCGACCTCTGCCCACATTCGGAGTTCCGGCCACTCGCCAATACTTCCCGGGCGCCGGGGCGGTTTCGCATGGTCAGCGACTACGCACCCGCCGGCGACCAACCGGCCGCGATCGACGAGCTCGAGCGCCGGATCACCGCGGGTGAGCGGGACGTTGTGCTGCTGGGCGCCACCGGAACGGGTAAGTCGGCCACCACCGCCTGGCTCATCGAGCGGGTGCAGCGACCGGCGCTTGTGATGGCACCGAACAAGACCCTCGCCGCGCAGCTGGCCCACGAGCTACGGGACTACTTCCCGGACAACGCGGTCGAGTACTTCGTCTCGTACTACGACTACTACCAGCCTGAAGCTTACGTCCCGCAGACCGATACCTACATCGAGAAGGACTCTTCGATCAACGACGACGTGGAGCGGTTGCGGCATTCCGCCACGATGTCGCTGCTCACTCGCCGCGACGTCGTCGTGGTCGCCTCGGTTTCATGCATTTTCGGCCTCGGTACTCCTCAGGAGTACCTGAGGGGATCGATCCATGTGCCGGTCGGTGGCGAGGTTGGTCGTGACGCACTGCTGCGGGCCCTGGTCGACATCCAGTACACCCGCAACGATCTGGCCTTCGCCCGCGGCACGTTCCGGGTCCGCGGTGACACCGTGGAGGTCATCCCCGCCTACGAGGAGCTGGCGGTTCGTATCGACTTCTTCGGTGACGAGGTGGAGGCGCTGTACTACCTGCACCCGCTCACCGGAGCGGTGGTTCGGGAGGTGTCCGAGCTACGGATCTTCCCGGCCACCCACTACGTCGCCGGACCGGAGCGGATGGAACGCGCGATTGCGGGTATCGGGGCCGAGCTGGAGGAACAGCTGGCGAAGCTGGAGAAGCAGGGCAAGCTCCTGGAAGCCCAGCGGCTGCGGATGCGTACCCAGTACGACGTCGAGATGATGCGTCAGGTCGGGTTCTGCTCCGGCATCGAGAACTACTCGAGGCATATCGACGGGCGGCCGGCCGGCTCCGCCCCGGCCACCCTGCTGGATTACTTCCCGGAGGACTTCCTGCTGGTCATCGACGAGTCGCACGTCACCGTCCCGCAGATCGGCGGGATGTACGAGGGCGACGCCTCCCGCAAGCGCACGCTGGTGGAGCATGGGTTCCGGTTGCCCTCCGCGCTGGACAACCGGCCGTTGACCTGGGAGGAGTTCCAGGATCGGATCGGCCAGACGGTGTACCTGTCCGCAACCCCGGGACCCTACGAGATGGCGCAAGCCCGCGGTGAGTTCGTCGAGCAGGTGATCCGCCCGACGGGCCTGGTGGATCCCGAAGTGGTGGTCAAGCCCACCAAGGGCCAGATCGATGACCTGGTGCACGAGGTTCGAATCCGCGCCGAGCGCAACGAGCGGGTGCTCGTCACCACGTTGACCAAGAAGATGGCCGAGGACCTCACCGACTACCTGCTCGAGCTGGGCGTCCGGGTGCGGTACCTGCACTCCGAGGTGGACACGCTGCGCCGGGTGGAACTGCTGCGGCAGTTACGGTTGGGTGAGTTCGACGTGCTGGTCGGCATCAACCTGCTGCGCGAGGGTCTGGACCTGCCCGAGGTGTCGCTGGTGGCGATCCTGGACGCCGACAAGGAGGGTTTCCTACGCAGCGGGACCTCGCTGATCCAGACCATCGGGCGTGCTGCCCGCAACGTGTCCGGCCAGGTGCACATGTACGCCGACACCGTCACCGACTCGATGCGCCGGGCAATAGACGAGACCAACCGGCGGCGAGCCAAGCAGGTCGCATATAACACCGAGCACGGGGTGGACCCGCAACCACTCCGCAAGAAGATCAACGACATTTTGGAGCGTGTCTACGCCGAGGCCAGCGACACGGCGGACACCGTTGCGGTCGGCGGATCGGGTCGCAACGCCTCCCGGGGCAAGCGCGCCGCCGGCGAGCCGGGCCGGGCCCGCAGCAGCGCCGGCATGCTGGAGGGTCGGGACACCTCGTCGATGCCTCGCGCCGAGCTGGCGGATCTGGTGCAGCAACTCACCGACCAGATGATGGGCGCGGCCCGCGAGCTGCAGTTCGAACTGGCGGCCCGGCTGCGCGACGAGATCGCCGACCTCAAGAAGGAACTCCGCGGCATGGACATCGCCGGCATCCGCTAATGGTGCGGCCGCCGGTCCCAGGTTCGGACGGCAAAGTCCACCTGCCGCAGAGCGTGCCGTCCATGTGATCGTCGCACCACTGCTAGCGCGGGAGTCTGACCAGGCCTTCCTGCACCACATTGGCGATCAACCTGCCATCGCGGCTGAAAAACCGTCCAGTCGCCAACCCGCGTCCTCCCGCCGCTGAGGGAGAGGTGTAGTCGCACAGCACCCAGTCGTCGGCCCGGAACGAGCGGTGAAACCACATCGCATGGTCCAAGCTGGCGGCCATCACATCTTGACCCAACGCGTGACCGTGCGCGGCGCCGACCGACCACAGCAGCGTCAGGTCCGAGGCGTAGGCAAGCACGCAGACGTGCAGTAAAGCGTCGTCGGGCAACACGCCGTCGGCCCGCATCCACAGCTGGTCACACACCGGCGGCCCGGTCCGCCGCCGCACGGTGGAAGCCCAGATCGGCGGGGTGATGAAGCGCAAGTCAAACGGCCGTGGCATCTGGGTGATCGGCGCCGGGGGCTGACCGCTGCGTCGCGCCCAACTCGCCCAGTCATCGAGCAGCTCCGGCGGCGGCACCTCGGGCATCTCATCGGCATGCTCGAGACCCACCTCGATGAGCTGGAACGATGCGGATAACACAAAGATCGCTTCGCCGTGCTGGATCGCCACCACGCGCCGGGTGGTGAACGACCGCCCATCGCGGATCCGGTCAACGTTGTAGACGATCGGCACCCGCGGGTCGCCGGGCCGGACGAAGTAGGCGTGCAGCGAGTGCACGTGACGCTCGACGGGGACGGTCCGACCGGCCGCGATCAGCGCCTGACCTGCGACCTGCCCACCGAAGACCCGTACGTGGGAATGCGTGGGACTGCCGCCGCGGAAGATGTTGTCCTCGATGCGTTCAAGGTCCAGCAAGGCCACCAGGCGGTCCACCACCGGCTGGCCGCGCGGCACACCATCGGCCGCCCGCGGATCGTCGTCCCGCTGGGGCCATGCAGCGTCGGCCGGGTCAGCCAAGATCCTCCTCACCCAGGCGGTGCACCCGGATGAGGTTAGTCGAGCCCACCGTGCCGGGAGGGGACCCCGCCACGATCACGACCAGATCGCCCCGCTCGTAACGGCCGATCGACAGCATCGCCTGGTCCACCTGCCGCACCATCGCATCGGTGGTCTCGACCCGGTCCACCAGGAACGTCTCGGTTCCCCAAGTCAGGGCGAGCTGGTTGCGGACGGGAGCTTCCGGGGTGAACGCCAGCAGTGGCAGGTGGGTGTGCAGCCGGGCCAGCCGGCGAACGGTGTCACCGGACTGCGTGAATGCCACCAGGGCCTTGGCCTCCAGCTGCTCGCCGATGTTGCGCGCCGCGTAGGACAGCACACCCCGCTTGGTCCGGGGCACATGGTTGAGCGGCGGGACGTGGTGTGAGCCGGTCTCCACGGCCTCCACAATCCGGCTCATCGTTTTCACCGACTCGATGGGGTACCGACCGACGCTGGTCTCGCCGGAGAGCATGACCGCGTCGGTGCCATCGAGTACTGCGTTGGCCACGTCGGATGCCTCGGCCCGGGTCGGCCGAGCATTACTGATCATGGAGTCGAGCATCTGGGTGGCCACGATGATCGGCTTGGCGTTCTCCCGAGCCACCTGAACGGCCCGCTTCTGCACCAGCGGCACGTTCTCCAGGGGCAACTCCACCCCCAGATCTCCCCGCGCCACCATCACTCCATCGAAGGCCAGCACGATCGCCTCGAGATTGTCCACCGCCTCGGGCTTCTCCAGCTTGGCGATCACCGGCAACCGGCCGCC
>JBHELN010000224.1:0-3305 GCA_046263115.1 Pseudonocardiaceae bacterium
CCGCCTCCTGAGACGACGCTGACGTCGCGCGCACCCCGCGTCGCGGCACTGGTGCCGGCGGCCGGGCAAGGCGTCCGGTTGGCGGCGGGAATGCCGAAGGCGTTCGTGCCGCTTCGTGGCCGGCCGCTGCTTTGGCACTGCGTGCAGGGATTGCTGGCGTCCGGTTGCATCCACGTGGTGGTGGTCGCAGTCGATGCGCAGCATCATGACCGCGCGCGAGCCGTACTCGCTGAGGCCGGGGAGCAGGTCAAGATAGTTACCGGTGGTGCGCACCGCTCGGATTCAGTGCGCGCAGCCCTGCATAGTGTCTCCGACGCCGACGTGGTGGTAGTGCATGACGCCGCCCGTTGCCTCACCCCCATCAGCGTGATCCAGGCGGTGGTGCACGCGGTCGTGGCCGGCGCGCCGGCCGTGGTGCCCGTGCTGGCCGTGGTCGACACGATCAAGCAGGTGGACTCCGACGGGTGCGTGGTGCGCACGGTGGACCGTTCGTCGTTGCGTGCGGTGCAAACTCCGCAGGGATTTGCCGCCGACCTGCTAAAACGAGCCCATCTGGCGCCACCTGCGCTGGTGACCGATGATGCCGGGCTCGTCGAGGCGTTGGGCGTCCCGGTGACCACGTTGCCAGGCCACCCGCACGCCTTCAAGATAACCACTCCGTTCGACCTCGCCGTCGCAGAGATGCTGACCGGCGAGCGAGCCGTTGATCGGACATGAGAGTCGGTATCGGCGCCGATGTGCACCCGGTGCAAGCTGATCGGGACTGCTGGATCGCTGGGCTCAACTGGCCCGATGTTCCAGGCTGCGCCGGCCACTCCGACGGTGACGTGGCCGCGCACGCATTGTGCGACGCTGCGCTATCCGCCGCGGGCCTGGGCGACCTAGGCGCGGTGTTCGGTACCGATACCCAGCGCTGGGCCGGGGCGCACGGCACCGACCTGCTCATCGAAGTGCGCCGCAGGCTGTCCGACCAGGGCTGGACGGTAGCCAACGGCGCGGTGCAGGTGATCGGCAACGCGCCGCGGATCAGTGCCCGCCGGGGCGAGGCGCAGCGCGTGCTGTCCGAAGCCTTGGGTGGGCCGGTTTCGGTGTCCGGCACCACCACCGACGGTCTGGGGCTGACCGGCCGCGGCGAGGGCGTGGCCGCAGTGGCCACCGTGTTGCTCGTCAAGGCGTAGCCGCCGCCAGAGCTCGTCCGGGATTGTCAGGGTCCAGCGGCAGCATGCGACACCATGAGGTCGCCACCGAACTGTGTGGAGTGAGCCGCCAATGGCATCCCCTGCCCAACACGGCCAGCACGCCCAGCCCGTCCTGCTCGACCATGCCGGACCGTGGACCGAGGAGAAATTCCTCGCGTTACCCGACGACCGACGAATCGAGCTGCTGGACGGGGGCTCCTGGTGAGTCCCGGCGGACGTCGCGATGATCGTCGAGATCGTCAGTCCAGGCGGTGTGGCGGCCGATCGGGCGATCAAGCCGCAGCTGTACGCGACCGCGGGCATCGAACACTACCTGCGCATCGAGCTCGGGAAGCCGGCTCCCAGCTCGGTGGCGTACCGGTTGCAGCGCGATCGTTATGTCGAAGTCGCGTCCTCGGCGCCACGGCAACTGATGCACCTGACCGAGCCGTTCGCGGCCGAGCTGGACCTCGCCGAACTCGCCGCTGCGACTCGCCCACCCGGATGATCGACGCGGCGAACGGAGTCCGGAGGGCCCCCGTACCATCATCGGCGTGAGCCTGCACCTGCACGACACCGCGACGCGCAGCTTGCGCGAGTTCGTCCCGCTGCGACCCCGCACGGCGTCGATCTACGTGTGTGGCGCCACCGTGCAGGGTGTGCCGCACATCGGGCACGTGCGCTCAGCGCTGAACTACGACGTGCTGCGCCGCTGGCTGATGGCCGCCGGCCACGACGTGATCTTCGTCCGCAATGTCACCGACATCGACGACAAGATCCTCGCCAAGGCCGTGGAGGCAGGCCGGCCGTGGTGGGAGTGGGCCTACACCTACGAACGCATCTTCGAGGACGCCTACACCGCACTGGGCTGCCTACCACCGTCGGCATTGCCCCGCGCCACCGGTCACGTGCCGCAGATGGTCGAGTTGATGGCGCGGCTGATCGACCGCGGGCACGCCTACGCCGCGGATGGCGATGTGTACTTCGCGGTCTCCACCTTCGACGACTACGGTGCGCTGTCGGGTCAGCGCCTCGACGAGATGTGCCAGGGCGAATCCGCCGCCGCCGGCAAACGCGATCCCCGGGACTTCACCATGTGGAAGGGCGTCAAACCCGGCGAGCCGTCCTGGCCGACGCCGTGGGGGCGGGGGCGCCCCGGCTGGCACCTGGAGTGCTCGGCGATGGCCACCACCTACCTCGGCGCTGAGTTCGACATCCACGGCGGCGGGCTGGACCTGGTGTTCCCGCACCACGAGAACGAGCGCGCCCAGTCCACGGCCGCCGGCGACGGTTTCGCCCGGTACTGGGTGCACAACGGCTGGGTGACACTGTCCGGTGAGAAGATGTCCAAATCGCTGGGCAACACGCTGTCCATCCCGGCCACCCTGCGCCGGGTCCGTCCGGTCGAACTGCGCTACTACCTGATCGCCGCGCATTACCGGTCTGCCATCGAGTATTCGGACGGGGCGCTGGACGAGGCAGTGGCCGCCTACCAGCGCATCGAGTCTTTCGTGCACCGGGTCCGGGAACGCTGCGGGACGCCGGAGCCTCGTGAGTTGCTGCCCTGGTGCGCAGAGTTCGTCGCGGCGATGGATAACGACCTCGGCACGCCGGCGGCGTTGGCTGCGATCCACAACACCGTGCGTGAAGGTAATGTGGCGCTGGACTCGGGGGACCACACAGCGGCGGTCGGGTCCGCCGGTTCGGTGCGTGCGATGACCGGGGTGCTGGGTTTGGATCCGTTGTCCGACCTCTGGCGTTCGACGTCGGGCTCGGACGTGACCTCGGCAGCGTTGGGATTGTTGGTGGATCGACTGCTCACCGAGCGCGCCGAGGCCCGCAACCGCCGGGACTATGCGACCGCCGATGCGGTGCGTGATCAGCTGCTGGCGGCCGGGATCACCGTGGAGGACACCCCGGACGGTCCGGTGTGGACGGTCAAGGGGACGTGAGCTGATGGCGGGTAATTCCCGGCGCCGGGGGGCGATGCGCAAGCCGGGAACCAAGAAGGGTGCCGTGGTCGGCTCCGGGGGACAAAAGCGCAAGGGACTGCGCGGCCGCGGTGCCACCCCGCCTGCGGAGCTGCGGCCCGGCCACCCAGCTGCCCGCCAGGCTGCCCCACGCCGT
>JBHELN010000225.1:0-7938 GCA_046263115.1 Pseudonocardiaceae bacterium
CCACGGCACTCTCGGTAGTAATGACCATGCGGGCGATCGAGGCAGCGTTGATGATCGCCGAGCGCGTCACCTTGACGGGATCGATGATGCCCGCGGCTGCCAAGTCGCAGTAGGTCTGCGCCTCGGCATCGAAGCCGTGGCCCCACTGCGCCTCGCGCACCTTGGCAACCACCACGGAACCCTCGAACCCCGCATTGGCTGAGATCCACCGCACCGGAGCGGCGCTGGCGCTGCGCACGATCGCGACGCCGGTGGCCTCGTCACCGACCAGGCCGAGGTCGCCGATCGAGTCCGCAGCGTGCAGCAACGCAGCGCCGCCGCCGGGCACGATGCCCTCTTCAGCCGCGGCCCTCGCGGCCGCCACGGCATCCTCGATCCGGCCCTTGCGCTCCCTGAGTTCCGTTTCGGTAGCCGCACCGACCTTGATCACCGCTATCCCGCCGACGAGCTTGGCTAACCGCTCCCGCAGCTTCTCGCGATCCCACTCGGAGTCACTCTCCTCAATCTCGTGACGGATCTGCACGGCGCGGGCGTCAATGTCGGCTTGGTCGCCGGCGCCCTCGACGAGGGTGGTCTCGTCTCTGGTCACCACGACCCGCCGGGCCTGGCCGAGCACGTCGAGCCCTACCTCAGAGAGCTGGAGACCCACTTCGGGATCGACCACCTTGGCTCCGGTGATGGCAGCCAAGTCGTCCATGAACGCCCTACGTCGATCACCGAAGAACGGTGCCTTGACCGCCACCACCGACAACGTCTTGCGCAGGGCATTGACCACCAAGGTGGACAGTGCTTCGCCCTCGATGTCCTCGGCAACGACGAGCAGCGGCTTGCCGGCCTGACTGATCAGCTCGAGCAGCGGCAGCAGGTCTTGAATGGATGCGATCTTCTCGCGGTGCAGCAGGACATAGGGGTCAGCAAGCACCGTCTCCATCCGCTCGGCGTCGGTGACGAAGTAGGGCGAGATGTAGCCCTGTTCGAACGCGACACCTTCGGTGATCTCCAGTTCGGTCGCCATCGCGGACGATTCCTCGACGGTGATGACGCCGTCCTCGCCGACCTTGGTCATCGCCTCGCCGATCAAAGCACCGATTTCCGGGTCACGCGAGGCGACGGTGGCAATCTGGGCGACCGCCTGTTCGCCGGTCACCGGTGTCGCCTTGGCCGCCAACGCGCTGGCAACCGCATCCGCGCCCGCTGCGATGCCCTGTCCGAGCGCGATGGGATTGGCGCCGGCAGCCACATTACGCAGCCCTTCCCGGACCATCGCTTGAGCAAGGACGGTCGCGGTGGTGGTGCCGTCACCGGCAACGTCGTTGGTCCTCGTCGCTACGCTCTTGGCTAGCAGTGCGCCGAGGTTCTCATAGGGGTCGCTCAACTCGATCTCACGCGCGATCGTCACCCCGTCGTTGGTGACCAACGGACCGCCGTACTTCCTTTGCAGCACGACGTGCCGGCCGCGCGGGCCGAGAGTGATCTTGACCGCGTCGGCGAGCTGGTCGACTCCGCGCTCCAGCGCGCGCCGCGCGGTCTCGTCGAACGTGATCTGCTTGGGCATTGCCTGCCTTCCTCACGGATGGATCTGATTGGGCCTCGCGGCCCCTCGCGGTAGTGGGTTAATCCTCGACCGCCCCGCTGACCCGTTGCAGGGCCGGCGGGGCGGTCGAGATACAGCGATAGTGACTGCACGGGCGGACCGTCAGTCGAAGTTGCTGACTCTCGACGATCCGACCGTCAGTCGCTTCGACTGACGGTCAGCAGTCCGACCGTCAGTTGACGACAGCGAGCACGTCGCGCGCGGAGAGAATCAGGTACTCCTCGCCGTTGTACTTGACCTCAGTGCCGCCGTATTTGGTGTAGATGACGACGTCGCCGACGCTCACATCCACCGGGATGCGGGTGCCGGCGTCATTGACCCGACCCGGGCCCACGGCCAGTACTTTGCCCTCCTGGGGCTTTTCCTTGGCGGTGTCCGGGATGACGATGCCGGACGCGGTCGTCGTCTCGGCCTCACTGGCCTGAACGACGATCTTGTCCTCGAGCGGCTTGATGTTCACGCTCGCCACGGTATGACCTCCACTTTCAGGGGTCTTTGAAGAGCTGGCAGGTTGTCTGATACTGGCTCCTGCCACCCCGCCGTCGCGGGTGTCGAGGCGGCTCGGGCCCTTGCTAGCACTCTGACGGCCAGAGTGCTAATTGGCAGACTACTGCGCCGAGTGCTAAACACTCAACTGGGGTAACCCAAAGACCGTCCCCATCGTGCCGTGCCTGCGCCACTCTCCGGTGCCGGCCGTGTTGATCGCCAGCGCCAGCGGTCGCGTTAGCGGGACGTCAGCGGGTTGGTAGCAGGTTGGTAGCGGTTAGCGCCACTGTCACGCCCGGTTGGGGGTACTTCAAGAGCCCCCAACCAGGGACGTGGTGATCGACAGGCTCGGATCGGCGGGGATGTCGAGCGGTGAAGGGAGCGCCCCGGCAGCGAGCAGGTGGGCGCCGAGCGCAGCCACCATTGCTCCGTTGTCGGTGCACAGCCGCGGGCGGGGTACCCGCAGCCGCACGCCGGCCGCCTCGCACCGTTGCCCCGCCAAGGCCCGTAGCCGGGAGTTCGCGGCCACCCCACCCCCGATGAGCAGGGTGTCGATACCCCGGTCGGTAGCCGCCCGGATCGCCTTGGCGGTGAGCACATCCACCACCGCCTCCTGGAAGGCCGCGGCGACGTCGGCGACCGGCACCCTGATCCCATCGCGCGCCAGCGCCTCGACGTACCGGGCGACTGCCGTCTTGAGCCCGGAGAAGGAGAAGTCGTAGGGCGCGTCGCCGGGCCCGGACAGGCTGCGGGGGAACCGGACACTGCTGGGATCGCCGTCGCGAGCGGCCCGGTCGATATAGGGACCGCCCGGGAAGCCCAGCCCCAGCAGCCGCGCCACCTTGTCGAACGCTTCTCCGGCAGCGTCGTCGACGGTGGCTCCCAGTGGGAACAGCGGCGCGACCAGTGACGACACCTCCAGCAGGCTGGAGTGGCCGCCGGAGACGAGCAAAGCCAGTGCAGGAGGTAGTGGGCCGTGCTCCAGGGTGTCCACCGCCACGTGCGCGGTGAGGTGGTTCACCCCGTACAGCGGGACGTTCCAGGCGGCCGCGTACGCCTTGGCCGCGGCCACCCCGATCAGCAGCGCACCGGCCAGCCCCGGTCCCGCGGTGACCGCTACCGCGTCCACATCAGACGGTGAGACACCGGCGACCCGCAGCGCGCGGCGCACGGTGGGCACCATCGCCTCCAGATGCGCCCGTGCCGCCACCTCAGGCACCACACCACCGAAGCGGGCGTGCTCATCGACGCTCGATGCGATCTCGTCGGCCAGCAGCGTCACCGTGCCGTCGGAGGACAACCGCACGACACCCACGCCGGTCTCGTCGCAGGAGGTCTCGACACCCAGGACGATCCCGGTCACCGGTCGGCCTGCCTGCGCATGGTGAACGCATCAGCCCCACTGGGCCGGTAGTAACCGCGGCGGGTGCCGATCACCTCGAACCCCTCGCTGCGATACAGGTTGATCGCTGACTCATTGTCGGTGCGCACCTCCAGAAAAACGGTGGCGCCTCGAGCACGATCGAGGACGGCGCGCAGCAAGGCGCGGCCGATACCCCGTCGATGGTGCGCCGGATCCACCCCGAGGGTGTGGATCTCCGCCTCCGCCCCGATCCGGGCAAGCCCGGCATAACCGATCAGCGAGTTCCCGTCACGCGCGGACAGGTAGTGATGACCCGCGGCCAACGCATCCACGAACGCCTCCGCGCTCCACGGGTCGTCACCGGCGAACAGCAGCCGTTCCAGTTCAGCGCAGCGCGGCGCGTCAGCGGCCACCATCGGTCCGATCAGGATGCTCACGCCGGCGTCACCCGCTTGGCCGGACCAGGCGGCACCGCATCGGGGCGCCGAAGGTACCAGGGTGTCAGCGCAGCCGGCGGCGCCTGCGACCGCAGCGCTGCCGCTGCCACCGCGACGAGTCCGGCGGGATCGGGGTACAACGGAGCCGCCACCGGCCGCCCCGATACGTCGCACGTGCCCGCTACCCGCGACACCCCCGCCCGCAGCAGGTCATCCGGCCGATCCACGTGCGGCCCGTCGACACGCACCCCAGCGCGGTCGTAGCGCGCCCAATACACCTCCCGGCGGCGGGCGTCGGTGATCACTAGCAGCGAGCTACCGGCACCGGCCCGGTAGGCGATCGCGTCCAGGCTGCATACCGGATAGACCGGGACGCTCAGCGCATCGCCCAGCGCCGCAGCGGTGACCATCCCGACCCTAAGCCCGGTGAACGGACCGGGACCCGCGCCGCACACCACTGCGCCCAGGTCGCGCAGCGAGACCCCGGCGCGGGCCATCACCTCGCACACCGAGGGCATGAGCAGTTCGCCGTGAGCCCGGGCGTTCACCGTGACGCGCTCGGCGAGAACTTGCGGTCCGCCCGCGGCGGGCAGCCGCGCCAGCCCGGCAATCACCGCGGAGGTCGCCGTGTCTACAGCCAACACCAGCACGGCAGACGAGCTTACGGATTACACATTTCGGGCTCACGGGCAACTGCCAGGCATGCCGGCTCGGGTATCAACCGTGCCGGACCGCACAGCTGGGCGACGCGCCCGTCGTCCCGATTGTCGTCATTAGGGCGGCGCCGCAGCCGGATCAGCAGGTGTTCGTCGGCCAGCCGCTCGGCCATGCCCTCGCCCCACTCCACGACCACGGCAGCCGTGAGCAGATCAGTATCCAGATCGAGGTCGTCCAGCTCAGCGATCCCCCCGAGCCGGTAGGCGTCGACGTGCACCAACGGGATCCCCCGACCTCCGGGCAGCGCCGGATGCTCGCGGGCGATCACGAACGTCGGGGAGGTGACCGGTCCGCGCACGCCCAGCCCGGCGCCGATGCCCCGGGCCAGGACCGTCTTGCCCGCGCCCAGCGGACCGGACAGCACCACCACGTCCCCTGCCCGCAGGCGCGCGCCCACGGCCCGACCCAGGCGCTCGGTGTCAGCCGGAGTCGCCAGCTCGAGCACCAGACTCATGCACCCTTCTCCCTGGGCGCCGCGGCCGCGGCGCATTGGGACAGCAAGCCGAGCAGGTGCTCGTTGACGAGCTTGGGCTGCTCCAGCATCATCAGGTGACCCGACCCCGGGATGTGCACCGATTCGGCGTGCGGCAGTAGCGCAGCGATCGCCTCGGAGTGCTGGTACTGGATCATCCGGTCGCCGTCGGTGCCGAGCACCAGCGCCTTGACGTACTGGAGACCGGCCAGCGCTGCGTACCGGTTGTGCCGGCCGAATTCTTCCAGGAAGTCGGTCATGATCTCGAAGGAGGTCGCCCTGATCATCATGTACGCCAGCTCGACCAGCGCCGGATGAACCGACTCGTCGCCGAAGGACAGCGCGCGGGTCATGCTCCAGATGAGGTTGCGGCCGGCCTCCCGCCCGCGGTCGATCACCCGCGCGCTGGGCTCCCAGCGCGACAGCTGCCTGGCCACCGGCATCACCGGGTTGCGCCGGGACAGGACTGGCCTGGGCAGGCCGGAGCGGCCGATGTCGCCCGCACTGGTGTTGAGGAAGGCCACCCCGCAGATCCGCTCGGTGAACAGCTCGGGAGCGTGCTCGGCCAAAGCCATGATCGTCATACCGCCGAGGGAATGCCCGATGACCACCACCCGTCCCTCGGGTGCGGCCGCTTGGATCACTGCATGCAGGTCACGGCCCAGCTGCTCGATCGTGCACGCAGCTCGAGGAGAACGGCCGGAACGACCGTGGCTGCGGTGGTCGTAGAGCACCTGGCGGACCCTGGGTGCAGTGGAATGGGCGAGCTCATGGCGCTGGAACAACCAAGCTCGCCGATCCAGGGTATAGCCGTGGACCAGGACGACAGTGAGTTCCGGCGCTCCGCCATCGGCCGGGTCGAGTTCCTCCACCGACAGCGCTACCCCGTCGTCGGCCTGCACGGTGTACTCGCGGTCCGGCGGCAGCGGGGTCGGCATCTCCTGGGGCAGGTCGACCGCGTCGCCGCGAATCTTGGCGATCCGGTGGTGGTGTACTACGGCGGCGACTGTTGTCGCGGCGGCCGCCGCAGCCAGCACGCCGCCGGCTACCCGACCGGCAGCCCGCATCCGCGGCCTCATCGGGCGGCTCGCGGCTGATCCGGCGCCGGGCTTGCGGCGACTGCCCAGCGACCTTGTACCGTCCGGGTCAGCCGGGGGCGCGTCATCCCCGCGACCACCTCGTAATTAATGGTGCCCAGCTTATCGGCCCATTCCGCCGCGGTCGGCACGCCTTGACCACCGGCACCGAAGAAGATCACCTCGTCGCCTTCGGCGACCGGGTCGTCCCCGCAGTCGACCATTACCTGATCCATGCATACCCTTCCCACTACCGGACGCCGGCGCCCAGCCAGCCACACGTCCAGCCGCCCGGTGAGTACCCGCGGTACACCGTCTGCATATCCTGCGGGCACCAGAGCCAGCGTAGTCTCGCGATCGGTATGCCACACGTGTCCGTACGACACGCCTTCCCCGGCAGGGACGCGCTTGACCATGGCAACCTGCGAGCGCAGTGTCATCGCGGGTACAAGACCATAACCGGCACCTGGCACCGGTGAGAGCCCGTAGACGGCGATACCGGGTCGGACCATGTCATAGTGCAAGTCCGGCCGGGTGAGGGTGGCCGCGGAGTTCGCGAGGTGCCGCGACGGTCGCAGTCCAGCGTCCCGAGCCAGCTGGTAGGCCTCGTCGAAGTACCGGACCTGCTGCTCGATGATCGGATGGCCGGGATCGTCGGCGTGCGCCAGGTGCGACCAGACGGCGACGACCTCGATGCCTCGGTTCGACGCCGCAGCGGCCGCGGCGCGGACCAAACCGGGCCACTGGCTGCGGTAGGCGCCGCCGCGGGTCAGCCCGGTATCGACCTTGAGGTGTACCCGGGCGGTGCGGCCGGTCAATGCGGCGGCGGCTGCTGCTGCCTTGAGCTGGTTCACCGAGTAGATCCCGAGGTCGACCCCGGCCGCGATCCCGGCCGCGAGGTCCTCTCCGGGAGCGTGCAACCAGGCCAGCACCGAAGCGTCGACCCCGTTGCGGCGCAGGTCGAGCGCCTCGTCGACGCTGCACACGCCCAGCGCGCCGGCTCCTGCCTGCAGCGCGGCGACGGCGACGTCCACCGCGCCGTGCCCGTACCCGTCGGCCTTGACCACTGCCATGGTGACGGCGCCGGACGCCTCAGCACAGCGCGCCAAGATGGCGACGTTGTGCCGGATCGCGGCGAGATCGATCACCACTTCGGCCCGGGGCCGCGTCATCGTTGCCTCCCCGCTTCCGCCCGCAGCCCCCGAATCGCCCCCGTCAGCCAGGTCTGGATCGCCGACGCCGGCGCAGGCGCCCCGCTCGTGACCGCCTTCTGCATCCAGAATGCGCCCGCGGGCGGCGCTGCGCCCGCGGGCGCAGCGGCGGCGAGGATGGCGGCGAGTTCCTGGGCGTGGGTTGCGGCAGCGGCTGCCGTGGCCGGATCGAGACCTGCTGCCAGCAGTGCGCCGATCACGCCGGTGAGGACGTCGCCGGAGCCCGCCGTAGCGGGCCAGGACGAGCGGGCCGGGTTGGCCAGCACCCGCCCGTCGGGTGCCGCGACGATCGTGGTGTTCCCCTTGAGCAGCACCACGGCGTTGAACCGGTTCGCCGCGTCCCGGGTGGCTGCAACCCGGTCCGGACCGGGTGACTTACCGGTGAGCCGCTCGAACTCCCGATCATGCGGGGTGAGCACCAGCGGGGTGCCCGGATCCCGGCTGTCCGCCAGCTCGGGATACCGGGCCAGCAGGGTGATCGCGTCGGCATCAGCAACCACCGGTACTCCCGCGGCCAGCACGTGGGCCAGCGTTTGGCGACCGGCGGCACCGGTTCCCAGGCCTGGCCCGACGGCCCAGGCC
>JBHELN010000226.1:0-3411 GCA_046263115.1 Pseudonocardiaceae bacterium
AACCACCGCAGCTCGATATTCAACAACGCCCCCATGCCGTACTCGGTCTTTTTCACCAGCTCTGGCATCGCATTCCATGAAGGCAGCCTGAGGTCGCCCTCGGCCGGATGCATTCACCTGAGCCGCAGCGCCGCGCAGACCTTCTTCAACACGCTGAAGGTGGGCCAGGTCGTGCAGGTGGTGAATTGAGCAGCAGTCACGCCTGGGGCGGACCACTTCGGTCCGATACCAGTGCGCGCAGCGCGGGCAACAGTGCCCGCAGTGCCTGCCCCCGATGCGATGTCGCGTCCTTCTCGGCCGGGTCCAACTCGGCCGAGGTGCGCCGGTCACCGGCCGGGACGAAGATCGGGTCGTAGCCGAAGCCATTGCTGCCGCGAGCTGTCCGGGTAAGGGTGCCGCGCCAGTGCGCGCGCACCACTGTCTGGCCGGCACCCGGCACGACCAGCGCCGCCGCGCAGACGAATGCGGCGCCCCGACGATCGTCGGGAACATCGCTGAGCTGATCGAGCACCAGTTGCAGGTTCGCGGCGTCATCTCCGTGCCGGCCGGCCCACCGCGCCGAGAGCACCCCGGGCATGCCGTTGAGCGCATCCACCTCTAAACCTGAGTCGTCGGCGACCGTGGCCAGACCAGTGGCGGCCGCCGCATCCAGGGCCTTGGCCAGCGCGTTGTCCTCGAAGGTAGCGCCCGTCTCGGGGACCTCCGGGAACGGCAGCACGTCGTCGAGTCCGATCACCTGGACGCCGCCGAGGTCCGACAGGGCCAGGATTCGCCGCAGCTCTGCTAGCTTCCTGGTGTTGCGGGTCGCCAGCAGCAGCCGGTCGGCGCTCACGGCCGGGGTAATTCGCCGGGATACGGCGCGATCAGCGCGGTGGCTTGGCACGCGGTCAGCTCCTGGCAACCCTTGAGCGCCAGGTCCAGCATCTGGTCCAGCGTGGACCGAGCGAAGGTGGCACCCTCCGCGGTGCCCTGGAGTTCCACGAGGCTGCCGCTGTCGGTGGCCACCACGTTCATGTCGACCTCAGCGCGGGAGTCCTCCTCATAGGGCAGATCCAGCAGAACCCGGCCGTCCACCACGCCGACGCTCACTGCGGCGATCGAGCAGGACAGCGGATTCGGCTGGCGCAGCCGGCCTGCGGCGCGCAACCACGTCACGGCATCGGCCAGCGCCACATAGCCACCGGTGATCGCAGCGGTGCGGGTGCCGCCATCGGCCTGGATGACATCACAGTCCAGCGAGATGGTGTTCTCGCCCAGCGCTGCGAGGTCGATGCACGATCGCAGGGCCCTCCCGATCAGCCGGCTGATCTCGTGAGTCCGGCCGCCGAGGCGACCCTTGACCGACTCCCGGTCGCTGCGGGTGTGCGTAGAAGATGGCAGCATCGCGTACTCCGCGGTGAGCCACCCCTGCCCAGACCCCTTGCGCCACCGCGGCACGCCCTCCACCACGCTGGCGGCACAGATCACCCGGGTGCGGCCACATTCGATCAGCACCGATCCCGCAGGCCATTGCTGGTAGCCACGGGTGATGCGCACCTCCCGGAGCGCCTCGTCGGTCCTACCGTCTGCACGTGCCACCGCGCCAGCGTACTCACGGTAATGAGGTCGAGCTCACACGGCCGAGCGTCCAGTGTCACGACGGCCGAGCCGTCAGATCTCATAGTGGGCGTCGGGCCGGACCAGCTCGGTAGGACCGCTGAAGGCGGCCCGAGCTTCGGCGAGCACCTGTTCGGAATCGGTCCACGGCGGCACGTGCGTGATCAGCAGCCGGCCGACGCCCGCCGCGGCGGCGGCCTCACCGGCATCCGTGCCGGACATGTGGACGCCGGATGGGTTGTCCGGCCGGTCGGTCCACGACGCCTCGGCGAGCAGAACGTCGGCCCCGGCGGACAGCTCGACGAGCTGGCGGCACGGACCGGTGTCTCCGGAGAACACCAGCGTCCGCCCCGCGTGGTGCAACCGCAGCGCATAGGCCTCGCAGGCGTGCTCGACCGGCGCGGCGCGCAGCTCGAAGGGGCCGATCTCGGACGCCTCACGGTACGTACAGAAGTGGTAGACATCGGACAGGTCGGTCACCTTGCGCTCGGCAGCGCTGGGGGCATACGCAGCGACCAGCCGCACGGCGGCATCCGGCGGCCCGTACAGCGGCAACGCGCCCAGCGACGGGGGGTTCGGATGGTAACGACGGTAGACGGTCAGCGCGGAGACATCAGCACAGTGATCCGGATGCAGATGCGACAGCACCAGCCCATCGAGGGTGAACGGATCGAGGTAGCGCTGCAGCGCGCCGAAGGCACCGTTGCCCAGATCGAGCACCACGCTGGCACTACCGGCCCGGACCAGATAAACAGACGCGGGCGATTCCGCCGCCGGGACACTGCCGGAACAGCCCAGCACGGTCAGCAGCATCTCACCCTCCGGTCGGCGTGAAAGTCGCCAGCGAGGGTCCCAGAAAACGGCGGGCCAACCGGGCGAAAGACACCGGATCACCGGTTGCGCTGAACTGGTGCTCGGGCTCGTCGAGGTCGGCGCGCAGCAGCTCAGCCTCGGTGAGCACCCGCAGCACGTCCTTGGCGGTCTCCTCCGCACTGGATACCAGAGCCACACCGTCGCCCATGACGATTTGCAATACCCCGGTGAGCAGGGGGTAATGCGTGCAGGCCAGCACGAGGGTGTCCACATCAGTCCGCTGCAGTGGCTCGAGGTAGGACTGCGCAAGCCCGAGCATCTGGCGACCTGAGGTCATCCCGCGCTCGACGAAGTCCACGAATCGCGGGCAGGCCACCCCGGTCACCTCGACATGCGGTGCCGCGGCGAAGGCGTCGTGGTAGGCCCGGGACCGGATGGTGGCCTGGGTGCCGATCACCCCGATCCGGCCGGAGTGAGTCGCCGCAACGGCCCGCCGCACCGCCGGGCGCACTACTTCCACCACCGGGATGGAATAGCGCTCCCTGGCGTCGGCCAGGCACGCCGCCGATGCCGTGTTGCACGCAATGACCAGCAGCTTCACCCCGCTGTCCACCAGCTCGTCGGCCACCGTCAGCGCGTGTGCGCGGATCTGCGCGATGGGCAGCGGGCCGTATGGTCCGTGCGCGGTATCGCCGACGTAGTGCAGCCGCTCGTGCGGTAACTGATCGGCGATGGCACGCGCGACGGTCAGCCCGCCCACTCCGGAGTCGAAGACCCCGATGGGAGCGTCTGCACCGGTCATCGCCGCACCCTACCCCGGCCCCGGGGAAGTCAGGCCCAGAGTTGGGTGTCTAGGCGGGCGGCGGTCTCCTCCAGGTCGCCGGTGTAGGCGCCGGTGGACAGGTATTTCCAGCCGGCGTCGCAGACGACGATGACGATGTCGGCGGGGTCGCCGGTGCCGGCTGCCTTTTCGGCGACGGCCATCGCGGCGTGCAGGATCCC
>JBHELN010000227.1:0-4403 GCA_046263115.1 Pseudonocardiaceae bacterium
CACGACCGGTACTTCCTCGACCACGTGGCCGGGTGGGTCCTGGAACTGGACCGGGGCCACGCCTACCCGTACGAAGGTAACTACTCCACCTACCCGGAGACCAAGCAGGCGCGGCTGACCGTCGAAGGGCACAAGGACGCCAAGCGACGCCGCCGGCTGGCGCAGGAACTGGAGTGGGTACGTGCCGGGGCCAAGGCCCGCCAGGCCAAAAGCCGCTCCCGGTTGCAACGCTATGAACAGATGGCCGCCGAGGCGCAGCGGCGCCGCACGGTGGACCTCGAGGAGATCCAGATCCCGCCCGGTCCCCGGCTGGGCAATCTGGTCATCGAGGCACGCGGCCTGAGCAAGCGCTACGAGGATCGGGTTCTTTTCGAAGACCTGTCGTTTTCCTTACCCCGCAACGGGATCGTGGGAGTTGTCGGACCCAACGGCGTGGGCAAGACCACGCTATTTCGGATCTTGGTCGGCCAGGAGCAGCCCGACGCTGGAAAGCTGCGCGTCGGGGACACCGTGCGCATGTCCTACGTCGACCAGAACCGCGAGCAGATCGATCCCGATCGCACGGCGTGGGAGGTGGTGTCGAAGGGGCATGATTTCCTGACTGTGGGGCAGGTGGAGGTGCCGTCGCGGGCTTACCTGGCCGCGTTCGGCGTCAAAGGGCCCGATCAGCAAAAGCCCGCTCGACTGTTCTCCGGTGGGGAGCGCAATCGGCTCAATCTCGCGCTCACCCTCAAGCAAGGCGGCAACCTGCTGCTGCTCGACGAGCCCACCAATGACCTCGACGTGGAGACCCTCAGCTCGTTGGAGAACGCGCTGCTGGACTTCCCCGGCTGCGCCGTGATCACTGCGCACGACCGGTGGTTTTTGGACCGGGTGGCCACGCACATCCTGGCCTGGGAGGGCACCACTGACCATCCGGGCCGGTGGTTCTGGTTCGAGGGCAACTTCGAGGGCTACGAGGACAACAAGATCCAACGCCTCGGTGCCGAGGCCACCCGGCCGCACCGGGTCACCTACCGCAAGCTCACCCGGGACTGATCAGGCCCCTTCAGACGCCACTAAGCCGGTGATCCGGCACAGCGCGGCAAACCCGTCCGCACTGCCCGGCCAGTGGCCGCGTACCACATCGATGCCGGCTCGGCGCACGACGCTCCGTACCGTGGCGGCGACGACGATCGCATCGTCGGCATAGCCGAGAACGGGAATGAAGTCCGGCACCAGGTCAATGGGCATCGCCAGGTAGGCCAGCAGCAGCCACACCCGCCTCCGCACCGCACGCGGCAGGGACCGGTCGGCCGCCAGCCGGTGCAGCAGCCGCAGCAAGTCAGGCAGCAGCCGCACCGCCTCAGCCAGCACCGCGCCCGTCGGACGCACCAGCAGTATCGCGACGATCAACAGCAGCCAGGCGACCAGCAGAGCAACCGCGATCCCGATCAGCGCGTCAAGCCACACCGCTACCCCCCGCTTTCTCTGAGCGCAGCCGATCGGCGGCGCTGTTCTAGCAGCATGTGCAGGCCTCTCCGCGCCATGCTGATCGACCTTCTCGCAGCGCCAGCACCGCAATGACCAGTCCGACGGTCGGATCGAGCCACCAGATACCCCACAAGTTGTTGGCCAACAAGCCCACCAGTACGGCAACCGCGAGATAAGCACACAGCAGGTTCTGCCGACCTTCCCCACTGGTGGCGGCGGAACTGAGCCGGGCTCCCAGTCGCTTTTTCATCAGCCCCAGCCCCGGGCACCACAGCAAGCTGACCGCGGCCAGTGCCACGCCAAGCCACGTGGTCTCGGCGTGGCGCTCCAGGAGGAGAATCCGCACCGACTCTGCTGCGATGTAGGGGGCAAGCAAGAAGAACGAGAACGCGACAGCCCTCTGGGCCCTCGTCTCGGCCCTGTCCGACAAGGTGCGACTACTGCTGAATCGCCAGACGACGACGATGCTGGCCAAGGCCTCGATAGCCGAGTCGATCCCGAAACCCAGCAGCGCCACCGAGCCGGTCAGGATTGCAGTGAGGATCGCGATGCCGCCCTCGATACCTAACCAGCCCAGACTAATCCAGCTCAGCAGCCGGGCTCGGCGAGCCAGCCTGAGCCACTCGGCGCTACCTGGCCGGAGCGCAGCAGTCCCGGCAGCGCAACAGTGGGTGCACTTGCTGTCCTCGGCCAACGTCACCAGCCGCTGATCGGGTGGCGATATCAGGACGGGGCGGGCCGGCTGGCGCGCCGGCTTGCTCCTGGTGCTTGTCCCGGGCGGCACGCGGCTGGGCTGAACGCGGCCATCCCGGCGTCGTAGGTACACAGTTGACATCGTGGCCGATGGTGGCCTGCAAGGTCTCCGCGGCGCAGCCGAGCCTGATCTCAAGCGGCGGAACCGCTTGGCGATCAGGCCAATGGGGTCGGTACCCGCGCGACAGTCATAGCAATCCGGTCGGGACAAACCACGGCGGACAGTCATGTAAGCAGGGTGAAGATCTTGTCCAAATCGGATGCGCGTTGCGCGAGCTCCATCGTCGAAGCGACAGCGCTCGCGGACTGATCGCGCTCGCCGCGAACGGCGGCCAGGCCCTGCTGCAACGCCGAGACGTGTTCGACATGGGTAGCTTCGATGCTGCGCTCGGCGGCACGGGCCATCTCACGCAGGCTATCTTGCAGGGTGGAGCGGGCGCGGCCGAAGGGGCGGGGGACCGCCATGTGCTGCCAGTCATCCAGTTCGCGCAGCACCTGGCGGCGCCGGATCCGGGTGGGTAGCCGGCGCTTGACCGCCGCGGAGACCAGCTCTTCCCAGCCGGGGTGCACCGATGCGTCGAACGACGGCGGCCGCAGCGCCTCGGGTCCTGGCAGGTCGACGACCTGGGACAGCTCCACGCGCAGCAGCTCGCCGGCAGCCCGGCGGGCCTCGGCCAGTTCGGCGCGTAGCAACTCCAGCGCACGGGCAACGACTTGGCGCATGCCGGTGTCGAGCCCGGCCGCGGTATTGGCGTACCAGTCACCCGCCCGGACCCGGGTCGCCTCGACCACCGTGGACCGGACAGCATCAGCGAGCTGCCCCGGGGAAAGCTCGTCCCGCGCCGCCAGCTCGGACAGCACCTGGGTCGAGGCCGCCAGCGCCCCGGTGACCGCCTCGCCGTGCACCTCGTCCAGCTGCCGGCGCAGCCGACGCGCCTCGCCGTGCAGGTGGTCCACTGCGGCCCGGGCGCGGTCCCCGGCGCGGTCCAGGATGTCCGCCAGCGCAGCGAGCGTGGCCTCGCCGTGCTCACCGCTGCGGCGCAGCAGCTCCTGCTCCACCGCCAGGGCATCGCGCAGCACGGTTGCTTCCCGGCGCAGCGCGCGGGCGGTGGAAGCCAGCGCATCGGCCGAGCCATGCTCCGCAAGTTCGCCCCGCAACCAAGCCGCGAAGAGGTCAAACCCGTCGCTGCGGCGCCGCTCAGCCAGCGCGGACAGCGCAAAGACCGGCACCGCACCGCCCAGCCGCTCGGTGACCACCGTGGTGGTGAACTCGACGACCTCGGCCAGCTGATCGTCGGGGAGCAGGTCGGCTTTGTTCACCACCACCGCCGCCCGCGACGCGGTGGCCATCGCCTCGGCCAGCAGGGTCAGCTCGGCCGCGGAGACCGGTGGATCGGCGGCCACCACGAGCACCGCGACGTCCAACGTCGACAGCGCCCGCTGCGCCTCGTCGGTGTTCGCGGCGTGCACCGAGCCGGTTCCCGGGGTGTCGACCACCTCGGTACCGGCCGGAAGGGTGCGGCAGGGCGCGGTGACCAGCACCCGGTCCACGCCGCGCTCGTTGCTCGGGTTGCCCTTTTCGCTCACTAACCCAGCGATCGCGTCCAGGGCAACGTCCTCGCTGTGACCGTCCCGGTAGCGCACCTCGGCTCGCAGGCCGCCTCCCACCACGACCACGGTGGTCACCGAGGTCAGCGGCAGCGCCCCGGTGGGCAGCAACGGCGCGTCGAATAGGGCATTGACCAGGGTGCTCTTGCCGCGCTTGGCCTCCCCGAGGATGAGCACCCGGGCATGTCCGCGCTGCATTCGGACGACCGCGTCGGCGAGCGCCGCGCGGCGCTCGCCGGGAAGTAGCGGATCCAGTAACGCCGCGGCCGCGGTCACCGCCGCCGGTTCAATCATCCCTCCACCTCCTCGCTGATATCGGGCTGCTCGAGCAGGTCGCGCACCGTCTGGCGCACCGGGGCGGGACCACCTTGAGCAAGCTCGGCGAGCAGGTCAGCGCAGGCTGGCCGCCCGGTGATGGACACCAGGGACCGCAGGGCCGTCGCGGCAAGGTAGGGATCATGCCGGGAACGGGCCAGCCGATACAGCCGGTCGGTGGCCCGCGCTTCGCGACGCTGGCCCAGCACCCGCGCGGCCACCATCCGCCGCTCAGCCAGCGGGTGGTCCAGGGC
>JBHELN010000228.1:0-9393 GCA_046263115.1 Pseudonocardiaceae bacterium
TCGTCGTGCTCTCCCTGGTCGCCGCGCTGGTCGCCATTGTCATGTTGCGCCGGGCTGACCCGGCGCTCACTTTCGGCGCCGTCGGCCTGTTCGTACTGATCGTCGTCCAGACGGGCCTCGGCGAGACGATCACCAAGGCCGGCAGGCAAGAGCTGATCGTCAGCCACGTGCCGCTCGCCATGCTCATCTTCGGCCTGGGCATCTACCTGTCCATCGCGGGCGCCCGGCTGCGCCGCGCAGCGACGTGACCCGGGTCAGCGCAGGCTGACCCACTGCCCGGGAGTACGCCGCAGAGCCCGGATGATCTGCGGGCCGGTCCGTAGCGTTGAATGTCCGCGCCGACAACGAATGTCGTAGATCAGCTCACCAATGTGGGCCTTGAGGAAGTCCAACCTCGACTGCGCCTGTGCCACACCCTCCGCCGCAGCCGCTGCGGCGGCCAGGTTTTGCTCAGCCAGGCGCATCTGGATGGCCCATCTGCTCGGCGTAATCGGCTCACCCTCGATCGAAATGAGGGTGAGCCTGCCGGCCCACGGCCGGTACACCACGTCGGCAACGACGTCGTCGCAGCCCGGGCACGTCAGCTGTTTGCTCACCATCAGGCGACCGCATATCGGGCGGCAGGCCGGCGCCGTGCGTGGCGGTTAGCTCGCGTGCGCACCGAGCTTGGACACACTTGGCAGGATATGCCCGCCACTGGGCGCTTCCGCCACTCCCGACCAGCAGCCCACGGCGACCAGGGTTGGCAGCTGCAGGGTCAGCTCGTGCTGCCGGTCCGCCGGCGGACCGGCGGCGTTACCTCATGGGGCTGGTGCCCCCGAGTGTCGCGCATCAGTGAACCTGGTGCCGATGACACGACACCCAGGTTCTCGGGACCGAACACCAGCCCGGCCAGCGGTTTGTTGGGTTTGCTGACTCTGTTTGCTGGCTACCCGTCGAGGCGCGCATCGATAACTGTCGGGGCGTCGTTGTCAGGCCCTCACGGCACGATCGGCGCATGACTTCATGGCCTGATTTCGCCGCCGCTCATCCGGATTTCGCGAACCGTGTCCGGCGGTGCTTCGCGATCCGCAAGCACGCCACGCTCGCGACGCTGCGCCGGGACGGCGCACCGCGAATCAGCGGAACCGAAGTGGAGTTCACCGATGATGGGCTGTACCTGGGGATGATGCGCGGTTCGCGCAAAGCCCTTGATCTGCGCCGAGACCCACGGCTGGGGCTGCACTGCCCCACCGAAGACCCGCTACCGGACGATCCCGGCTCGTGGCTTGGTGACGCGAAGATCGCCGGTCGAGCGACCGAACTGACCGGCCCGGCGGGTGACGATGAAGCTCACCGCTTCGTGATCGACGTTCTCGAAGTCGTCCACACTGCCGTCGGCACACCTGCAGACCACCTGGTGATCGAATCGTGGCATCCTGACCGGGGACTACAGCGCCGAAAACGATACTGAGCGTGGCACGCTCGTGCTCAGGCAGCGCTCGGAGATACCCAGCTGACTCGGCGCCGCCAATTAGGTGATGTCCGGATAACAGCATCGCTGGCAATCGGCGCGGCGAAGATGTCCCATACCGCTCATCCGAGGCACACGACCGGTCAGAGCACGACCGATCAGTCGGGCCGAATTCGTTACAGGTTTCATACAGTCCGGCACTGTACGTTGCGGTGCCGCGACCCGATCTCGAGTCGCCGAAACGCCCAAGAGGCAGTCCGGACCGCGGGAGGGCGGCGAGGTGAACCACTCTCTGGGCCAGTTCCTCCGGCAGGCGGTATGGGAACGGCTCGACGTGCCCAGCGAGCCGGCTAGCAGCGGTGATGCTCACCATCGCCGCATAACCGCCAAGACCCCGAGGAGCCGGCTGTGATCGCTGTGGCCGCGGCAGCGGTCGAGGAGCAGGTCCATACCGTCGCGCGCAACTCGGTTACCGTCGCCGGCTGGACACTGGCCAGCAGGCTCACCGGGGTATTGCGCGTGGTGGTCATCGGGCCGGTGCTGGGAGCAACTTATTTCGCCAATGCTTTCCAGACCAGCTATCTGCTTCCGCACCTGGTCTTCACCCTGATCGCTGGGCCGGTGCTGGGAATGGTGCTGGTGCCCAGCGTGGTGGGCGCAGTTGGTGCGGGGGGTCAAGCGCGTGCTCGGGAGATCTTGGCGGGGGTGAGTGGGTGGCTGCTCACAATTGCGGCTCTAGTGAGCGCGCTGCTGATGATCCTGTCCCCCGCGGTGGCTTGGACGCTCAATTTCGGAATTCCCGATCCGACCGCCCGGGTCCGGGGAGTGTGGCTGACCACCCTCGTCGTACTCCTGGTGGCCCCGCAGGTGGTGCTCTACGCTCTCGCACATCTCGGTACCGCCGCGCTGCAGGCCAGCGGGCGTTTCGCGCTGGCAGCGGGCGCCCAGGTGGTGGAAAACCTCATTCTGATCCCGACAGTGATCATCGCCGGCTGGTACTACGGGACCGGCCTGGACGTCGAACACGTGCCCGTCGGGCTGGTGCTTGTGCTCGGGGGAGGCAGCACGGCGGCCGTTGCCGTGTACGCCGCGCTCCAGCTCGCCGGTACGGCCCGGCTAAGGTTGCTGACCTGGCCCTCCATGCGCGGACGGCGCGACCCAGAGGTTCGCTCGGTCACCCGTCGGCTGGTGCGTTCGATCGGCGTCGCAGGCTGGCCAGCTGCGGGGATGTACATACTGCTCGCCCTGGCCGGCACGGTGCGCGGTGGTGTGTTCGTGGTGCAGCTGACCCACACCATCTTCTTCACCCTGTCTTTCGTCAGCGCCCGGGCGGTGTCGATGGCACTGCTTCCCAAGCTGGCCCACGCCGCTCACCACGACAATGGCACCATCTTCGGCTCGCACTGGCGGCAGGGGCTGTCCTATGCACTGATCGGCAGCCTGCCACTGCTGGTCCTGCTCGGGATGAACTCAGGGCCGACCGCGAAGCTGCTGGCGGCGGGCCAGTTGCGGCACGCCGCCTTGATCGGCCCGCTCACCACCTGCCTGGCACTGGCGGCGGTGGTCCAGCTGGTGGCCGGTATGCACGACATCGGCCGCCAGGAGCTGTTCGCGCGGCTGGACGATCGCATCCCGCGGCGGGCGAGCGAGGCAAGCTTCGGCGTGATCGTTATCGCCGCGGCGGTGAGCCTGTTCCTGCCAGCGGACGGCTCCCGCCTGATCTGGCTGGTAGTGGCGAATCTAGCGGGTGAGCTGACCGCTGCCGGCATAGTGCTCACCCGGTTACGGCGGGCGATCCGGCCCGAACTGTTCGTTGAACGCCGGCCCCTGGCCGCGGCGCTGGTGGCGACCCTCGCCATCGTGCCGCTGGCCGCCGCCGTGCGGTGGATTGAACAAATCCAGGCCAGCGGCCGGCTCGCTGACATGACACTGCTCGCGCTCGGCGCTGCCGGGGCGCTCGGTGCCTATGTGCTCGTGCTCCGAGCTGTAACCCGGCGGATCAGCGGTGCACCCAAAGCCACCTGATGGTGGGCAGCACCGGCCCGACCGGGCGACCTGTTACGCGTTCCGGGCCGACGTGACGACCGACCGCTACTTCCCGCAACCTAACGAGACCCCAGCGATACTCCTGTGAAGAGCTATCGTCATTCCGTGACGAGCGTTGAGCAGTCTGTGCTGGCCGAGGAGCTGATTACGACCATGGCCGCGCTGCGACGCCTGATCCGGCGAAGGGTGCCCGCTGATGCGTCCGGGCCCCCGTTGCGAGGCGCGCATGTGGAATTGCTGCAAGTCATCAAAAAGCAACCGGGTATCGGCATCGCGTCGGCGGGACGCGCTCTGCACCTGGCAGCCAACTCGGTGAGCACACTGGTCAACCAACTCATCGACATCGGAATGCTGGTGCGCCAGACCGCGCCGCATGATCGCCGCGCGGCCCGGCTGTGGCTGACCGACACCGCGACGCAGCGATTAGCCGCCGTCCGGCAGGTCCGCATCGATCTCGTCGCGAACAGCGTGGCAGCGCTTTCCGGCGCCGATCGCCAAGCGCTCACCGATGCGCTTCCTGCGCTACGCGCGCTGCTGGCAGCCCTCGAGGTTGAGGAAGGGCACTAATTGCTCAGCGCGGGCGGCGCAAGTGCCACGTTGCGCCGGTGGTCGAGCAGGTACGGCAGCCGCCGGATCTATCCGGGCTACCTACTCACGGTCAGCGGACCAACCGGGGTAACCGTGCCGACCTGATGACTTAACGTCGCGACCGTCAGTAGCGGGACCAACGACCATGGTCTCAAAAGCGGCGGCACCTGGGCGGGGAACACGTTCAGACTGCCTGCGCCCGGGTACCCGATCGGTATGGAACCAAGTCTGCGCAGCCGGGAAGACCCCGACGGCCCAGCACCTGATAACCCCGAGTCAACCGCCCCGGGCGAGCACTTGACGTGGGCGCAGCGCTCGCTGCGGATGCGTAAATGGATCGCCGTCATCGGCGTGCTGCTGTGCATCTTCGTGACCGTCTTGTTTGTGCGGCAACACGCGATACCCGAAGCTACGGCGTTCGGCGTGATCGGGTTGATCTCGCTGGGTTACCTCGGATGGACGTTGGCCGTCAAGAGCCGCCGCCCGGCGCGGTAGCCCGTTACCCCGGCGATCCCAGCAGCGTTGTCAGTACAGGACAACATGAAGGGACGTGGGGATGCGGCGCCTGCTCGCCTTCCCGGCGGTGGCACTGACGAGCCTGCTCGCGCTGGTCGGATGCACGGCCGGCGGCGCTAGCCGCGCCGATACCCACCCGAAGCCAGCGAGACTCACCACCGGACCCGGCATCACCCCCACCGACATTGTGCTCGGCGCCCTGGTCGACTACTCCGGCCCGTTCGCCGACGACGGCATTGCCGTGTTGCACGGTCAGCAGATCTGGATCAGAGACATCAACGCCGCAGGTGGAGTGTGCGGTCGCAAGATCAAATTGGAGATCCGCGACGATCAGAGCGATGCCGGGAAAGCGAAGGCCCAGTACGCCGACCTTGAGCCCAAGGTGCTGGGCTTGATGCAGATCCAGGGATCCTCGACTGCCGCGGCCCTGAACCAAAACTTGATCGACAGCGAAACCACCGCCGTGGCCCTGTCGGATTCTTCGGAGCTGCTGAGCAACCCGTACGTGATCATCCCGACCGCCACCTACGACATCGAGATGATCAACGGTCTATCCGCTCTGATGGCCCAAGGCAAGATCCACGACGGCGACACCATCGGCCACGTCTGGCTCCACGGCGAGTACGGCGCCAATGCACTACGCGGTGTCCAGTACTTCGCGCAGCGTCACCACCTGACGTTGCGCGCCACCAAGGTGACCACCGCGTCGGATATGCGCGGCGTAGTGGCTGGTTTCGCCGCCCCGCCTCGGGTGGAGACGATCGCGCTGAGCACCACACCAGCGCAGACCGCCTCGGTCGCCGCCGTCAACCAGCAGCTGCGACTGGGCGTGCCGATGATCGGCAACAGCGCGGCGTTCACCCCACAATTGCTGACCGGCCCGGTTGCGGGGACCCTGAGCAACCTGTCGGTGGTGGCCAGTTCGGTGCCGTTCTCCGCTGCTTTACCCAAGGCTCAGCAGGTCGCCAGCGCCTACCGGTAAGCCGGCTACCCAGAGCCGCCCAGCAGCGGGGTGCCCTATGGCTATGCCATCGGAACCATCTGGGGTCAAATCCTCAAGCGCGCCTGCATCAACGGCGATCTGAGCCGGCCTGGAATCCAGGAGGCACTGCACCAGTTCAGCACACTCAGCACAGACAACCTGGTCGCCAACCTGAGCTTCGGCAAACCCGGTTCCCCCGCTACCCGGCAGGCCTATATCGGCATTCCCGACCCCACCCTGCTTGGTGGGATCCGCCAGGCCTCGCCACTGTTCGAATCGCCAGATGCACACAGTTACGTGGCCGCCCACCAGACAGCCTCATAGCAGGGCCGACAACGGAGATAAGGAAACGGGGCCGGCCTCGGCGAGATGAGAGCGGCCCCGTTTCGGGTACAACGTGCGAGATCAGAAGTCCATACCGCCGCCGTCGGGCATACCGCCAGCGGGGGCCTTCTCCTTCTCCGGCTTGTCCGCGATCACTGCCTCGGTGGTGAGGAACAGGGCTGCGATCGATGCCGCGTTCTGCAGCGCCGAGCGGGTGACCTTGGCCGGGTCGATGATGCCGGCCTTGATCAAATCCTCGTACTCCCCGGTGTCCGCGTTCAGGCCGTGCCCGGGCTTGAGGCCGCGCACCTTCTCGGCCACCACGCCACCCTCGAGGCCGGCGTTGATGGCGATCTGCTTCAACGGGGCCTCCAACGCCACCCGGACGATGTTGGCACCGGTCGCCTCGTCACCGGTGAGCTCGAGCTTCTCGAACGCCAGCGCGCCCGCCTGGATCAGCGCGACACCACCGCCGGGGACGATGCCCTCTTCCACGGCAGCCTTGGCGTTGCGCACCGCGTCCTCGATGCGGTGCTTGCGCTCCTTGAGCTCCACCTCGGTGGCCGCTCCGGCCTTGATCACCGCAACGCCGCCGGCCAGCTTGGCCAGCCGCTCTTGCAGCTTCTCGCGGTCGTAGTCGGAATCCGAGTTCTCGATCTCAGCGCGGATCTGGTTAACCCGGCCCTGGATCTGCTCGGGGTCACCGGCACCTTCGACGATGGTGGTCTCGTCCTTGGTGATGACCACCTTGCGGGCGCGGCCCAGCAGTGACAGGTCGACGTTGTCCAGCTTGAGACCGACCTCCTCGCTGATCACCTCGGCACCGGTGAGAATGGCCATGTCGCCCAGCATCGCCTTACGGCGGTCACCGAAGCCGGGCGCCTTGACCGAGGCCGACTTGAAGATGCCGCGGATCTTGTTGACCACCAGGGTGGCCAGCGCCTCGCCCTCGACGTCCTCAGCGATGATCATCAGTGGCTTGCTGGACTGCATGACCTTCTCCAGCACCGGGAGCAGGTCCTTGACCGCCGAGATCTTCGACGCACACAGCAAAATGTAGGGATCGTCGAGGACGGTCTCCATGCGCTCGGGGTCGGTGACGAAGTAGGGCGAGATGTAGCCCTTGTCGAAGCGCATACCCTCGGTGAGCTCGAGCTCAAGACCGAAGGTCTGGCTCTCCTCGACGGTGATGACGCCTTCCTTGCCAACCTTGTCCATCGCCTCGGCGATCAGCTCGCCGATCGAGGGGTCAGCGGCGGAGATCCCGGCGGTGGCCGCGATCTGCTCCTTGGTCTCGACCTCCTTGGCCGAGTTCAGCAGCTGCCCGGACACCGCCTCGACGGCCTTCTCAATGCCACGCTTGAGCGCCAGCGGGTTGGCGCCGGCGGCGACGTTGCGCAGGCCCTCGCGCACCAGCGCCTGGGCCAGCACGGTAGCGGTGGTGGTGCCGTCACCCGCGACGTCATCGGTCTTCTTGGCGACTTCCTTGACGAGCTCGGCCCCGATCTTCTCCCAGGGGTCTTCGAGCTCGATCTCCTTGGCGATGCTCACACCATCGTTGGTGATGGTGGGGGCACCCCACTTCTTCTCCAGTACGACGTTGCGGCCCTTGGGGCCGAGCGTCACCCTGACGGCGTCGGCGAGCTGGTTCATCCCGCGCTCAAGACCGCGACGGGCTTCCTCGTCGAACGCGATCATTTTGGCCATTGCGGTGTGGTCCTCCGGTCATGGGCGCCGCGGGGTTTCCGCGGCAAGGACACAGTGCTCGGCCAGGCTCGGTGCCCGCGACGGACGTCCGGTACATATCCGGACTCACCGTCCCGACCTCGTGTGTGATGCGGTTGGCACTCGAAGGTGCCGAGTGCTAACCCCGGTTTTAGCACTCGACCCCTCCGAGTGCAAGCTGCCACCCTTCGCCCGACGCGGCCCGACCGCCACCCGGCCACCACCGCCACCGCCCCGGCATGGAGCCACATCGGCCTTGTCAGCGGCCGCTGACCCCGATATGTCTCCATGCCGGGGTCAGCGGCGAGGGGTGGGCTGGAGCGGGCAGGATGGGAGGGTGTCTGTTGGCGAGAAGGTTCGGTCTGTTGACGAACACGTCCGGGTCGTCGCGGCGCTGCTGACCAGCACTCCGGTGATCCGGTTGCCGCTGGTGGAGTGCGCCGGTCTGGCCCTGGCGGAGCCGATCACCGCGGCGGTGTCGCTGCCGCCGTTCGACAACTCCGGGATGGACGGCTATGCGGTGCGCTCAGCCGACATCGCGCAGGCCAGCGCCGAGCATCCGGTGGCGCTGCCGGTCACCGAGGATATCCCGGCCGGGCGCACCGACTCGCCGGCGTTGCAGCCGGGCACCGTGCACCGGATCATGACCGGTGCTCCGATCCCGCCTGGCGCGGATGCGGTGGTGCCGGTGGAGCTCACCGACGGCGGGCGCCATCGAGTACAGATCTTTCAGGCTTGCTCCCCCGGCGAAAGCGTGCGCCCGGCCGGGGGCGACGTGACGGCCGGCGAGGAAGTGCTGCCGGCAGGCGCGGTGCTGGGACCGGCGCAGCTCGGGGTGGCAGCCGCGGTCGGCTACGCCGAACTGCCGGTGCACCGGCCGGTCCGGGTGCTGGTGCTGTCCACCGGTTCCGAGCTGGTCGTGCCCGGCACCCCACTGCAGCACGGGCAGATCTATGAGTCGAACGGCACGATGCTCGCTGCCGCGGTTCGCGAGGCCGGCGGTGAGGCGCAGCTGATGCATTTCGTGCCAGACGACGTCGCCGCGCTGGAAGCCGCGCTGGCCCCCCGGTTGGCCGGGATGGATTTGCTGGTGACCTCCGGCGGGGTCAGCGCTGGGGCTTACGAGGTGGTCAAGAGTGCGATGACCGGCCACGGCGTGGAGTTCGCCAAAGTGGCGATGAACCCCGGCGCCCCGCAGGGTGTCGGTCGCTACCGTGGGGTGCCGGTGGCGGCGATGCCCGGTAATCCGGTGAGCGCCTCGGTGTCCTTCGAGGTGTTCGTCCGCCCGGCGCTGCGCGCCGCGATGAGACTGCCGGCGCAGCGGCCCCGGGCCATGGCCGGGTTGACCGAGGCCCTGGAGTCGCCAGCGGACAAACGGCAGTTCCGGCGCGGCACGTTCGATCCGGGCGCCGGCACCGTCGTCCCGGTCGGTGGCCCCGGCTCGCACCTGCTCGGTGCGCTGGCCCGGTCGAACTGCCTGATCGACATCCCGGAGACCACGGCGTATCTCGAAGCGGGCGAACAGGTTGAGGTCTGGTGCACCGGTATGGTCTGACCTGCCAGGTGTGAGAAAACCACGATACCCGGACAGACCTTGTGAATCGCGGGTAAGGCCCAGCACACTGAGCGTGAACAAAGGCTCAGTGAGCAATCCCATCCCGGAATGGCGTGGGGTTCCTGCGTCGTCGGGGGACGCAGGAGCGCGCTGGGAGATAACCGTTCGGGAAGCTGGGGAGCGGACGAACGGTTGGCAGGCACC
>JBHELN010000229.1:0-3345 GCA_046263115.1 Pseudonocardiaceae bacterium
CACCCCGTAGGAGTCCACCGGCTCGGCCCGTAGCGCCGCGATCGAGTGCTCGTCCAGGTCCCCCGACACGACGATCTGCACGTCCGGCGCGCCCAGCCGGTCGAGCTGCTCGCGAGCCTGCCGGGCCAGCTGCCCGAGGTCCCCAGAGTCGATCCGGATGGCCCGCAGACCCGGCCCGGCGACCTCGATGGCGGTGGTGATGCCCTGGGTGATGTCGTAGGTGTCCACCAGCAGGGTGGTGTCGGTGCCCAGCGCCGAGACCTGCGCGGCGAAGGCGTCCGCCTCCCGATCGTGCAGCAGGCTGAATGCATGCGCTGCGGTACCCGTGGTCGGGATGCCGTAGCGCTGCCCGGCAGCGAGATTGGACGTCGCGCTGAAGCCGCTCAGATAGGCCGCCCGGGCCGCGGCCACTGCGGCCTGCTCGTGGGTCCGCCGCCCACCCATCTCCACCAACGGTCGACCGTCTGCAGCGCTGGTCATCCGGGCCGCCGCGGTGGCCACCGCGCTGTCGTGATTGAGCACCGAGAGCACCAACGTCTCCAGCAGTACCGTCTCGGCGAAGCTGCCGGTCACCGTCAGCACCGGGGAGCCGGGGAAGTACAGCTCGCCTTCCGGGTAGCCGTCGATGTCGCCGCGAAACCGGTAGTGGGCCAACCAGTCCACGGTGCGTGCATCCAGCATGCGGTACAGGAATGTCAGTTGCTCATGATCGAAGTGGAACCTGGACAGCGCGTCGAGCAGCCTGGAGACACCGGCCAGCACGCCGTAGCGGTGGCCGTGCAGCCCACGAGCGAAGACCTCGAACGTGCACCGCCGGGACGCCGAGCCGTCGGCCAGCGCACTGGCGAGCATCGTCAGCTCGTATTGGTCGGTGAGAAACGCAGTGCTGCTCGAGGGCATCTGGGGAGCTTATTGGTCAGCGTTGGTGGGAACATTGATTCATGACCACACCCGTCGAACTGGGACAGGCCCGGGTCGACCCCGCAGTGGACCCGGTAACAGACGAGGCCAGCACCGTGGACCGACCTTGGCTGACGATCGTCTGGAACGACCCGGTGAACCTGATGTCCTACGTCACCTACGTCTTCCAGCAGCTCTTCGGATACAGCCTCGACCAGGCCACTAAGTTGATGCTCGACGTGCATCACAAAGGCCGCGCCGTGGTGACAAGCGGATCCCGCGACAAGGTGGAGATTGACGTAGCGAAGCTGCATGGCGCCGGGCTGTGGGCCACCATGCAGCAGGACGCGTGAACGGCTGGCGGCGGCGCGGCGGGTTGCTGGTCGGCACCCTGTCCGAACGGGAGGCCGGGCTGCTGCGAGGAATGGTCGGCCAGGTTCGCGATCTGCTCGCGTCTCGGGTTGCGGCCAGCCCGCACGACGAGCTGGCCGAACTCACCGGCATCATCGCCGGTCCCACCACCCCGCCCACCGACCGCGTGCTGGCCCGGTTGCTCCCTGATTTCCACCGGGAGGACACCGGGCTGTCCGGTGGTTTGCGGGCGCTGCATGAGCCCGAGTTGCTGGCTACCAAGGCCGGGGTGGCCGGGGTGGTGCTGGATACCTGCCCCGCCCGCGGCGGCCGGATCCGGCTGTCCGATGAGCAGGCGCAGGCTTGGCTCACCGCGCTCAACGATGTGCGGTTGGCCCTGGGCACGGTGCTGGAGGTCACCGAGGACATGCCTGATGAGCTCGCACCCGACGACCCTCGGGCGCCGCACCTAGCGGTATACCACTGGCTGACGTGGGTGCAAGAGTCTCTGATCCAGGCGCTGGCCGGCACGTAGGATGACAATGTGCTGAGGATCCGCCGCGATCTCGTCGACGCGATGGTGGACCACGCCCGGCGCGACCATCCGGACGAAGCGTGCGGCGTGCTGGCCGGTCCGGTGGGTTCCGAGCGCCCGGAGCGGTTCATCGAGATGACCAATGCCGAGCGTTCGCCCAATTTCTACCGTTTCGATTCGATGGAAGATATCCGGCTTGAGCGGGAGCTGGATTCCCGCGACGAAGAGCGAGTGGTCATCTATCACTCCCACACCGCCACCGAGGCGTATCCCTCGCGCACCGACGTCAACATCGCCGGCTATCCCGAGGCGCACTACGTGCTGATCTCCACCCGCGATCCGGATGTGCACGAGCTGCGTTCCTACCGGATCATTGACGGTGAGGTCACCGAGGAACCGGTGGAGGTCGTCGAGTCGTACATGTTCTCGCATACCGGTGCTGACGACGTCCCCGATTCGCCCTGATCCGCGCGCCGGCTCGCGCAGTCTTCGGAATGCCCGGGCTCGGTTGTGCGTACTGATACTGGTGAGCCGACCGTACCCAGAGGAGGATCCGAGAATGGCTGTCAATGTCTCCGTTCCCACCATCCTGCGCACCCACACCGGGGGCGAGAAGTCCGTGGAGGCGTCCGGGTCCACGATCGCTGAGGTGATCGAAGACCTGGAGAGCCGGCATTCGGGGATCAAAGGCCGGCTCGTGAAGGACGGATCCCTGCACCGCTTCATCAACGTCTATGTCAACGACGAGGACGTCCGCTTCGCAGGTGGTCTCGCCGCCGCAGTGCAGGACGGCGACAACGTCACCATCCTCCCCGCTGTCGCCGGCGGTCGTGAGTCGCATCCGGTGCGGTAACACCGAACCGCAGCCCCCACGAGCGCGATCGAAGGGAACGACAATTGGCCCGCTATGACTCGCTGCTCGATGCCGTGGGGGACACTCCGCTCGTAGGGCTGCCTCGCCTCTCACCTTCGTCTGACGTGCGGCTGTGGGCAAAACTCGAAGACCGCAACCCCACCGGCTCGGTAAAGGATCGCCCGGCGCTGGCGATGATCCAGGACGCCGAACGCACCGGCCGGCTCACCAAGGGTTGCACCATCCTCGAGCCCACCTCGGGTAACACCGGCATCTCCCTGGCGATGGCGGCGAAACTGAAGGGCTACCGGCTGGTGTGCGTGATGCCGGAAAACACCTCTATCGAGCGCCGGCAGCTGCTCGATGCCTACGGTGCGGAGATCATCTTTTCGCCGGCGGCGGGCGGTTCCAACCAGGCGGTGGCACGGGCCAAGGAGCTGGCCGCGGCGCATCCCGACTGGGTCATGCTCTACCAGTACGGCAATCCTGCGAATCCGGCGGCGCACTACCGCACCACCGGTCCGGAGATCCTGCGCGACCTGCCCACGGTCACGCACTTCGTCGCCGGCCTGGGTACCACCGGCACGCTGGTCGGGGTGGGGCGTTACCTGCGCGAGCACAAGCCTGACGTGCAGATCATCGCGGCGGAACCCCGCTACGGAGAGCTGGTGTACGGCCTGCGCAACCTCGACGAGGGGTTCGTGCC
>JBHELN010000230.1:0-5227 GCA_046263115.1 Pseudonocardiaceae bacterium
CGGTCCCGCGTGTCGCGTCCCCGTGCTCGGTGTGTCGCATCTCCTTGCTCGGTGTGTCGGATTCTCGTGATCGTCTATGACAGCGTTACTCGGCGCCACGATGACGTAGCTAACGGGCCCCACCCTGGTTTGAAGATCAACCGCGAATGTTCGGCAGCTGGCTTGGGCCGAGGGTGAAGCTCTATGCGGCGATCCGCCGCGACGCCCCGCGGCCAGAGAAAAGACGCCCGCTCGACAAGCGAACCCGCGGATCCGCGCCGCGATCGTTGACCGCTCCACATGCGCCGGTATCGGGACCGGGCCCTACTGTCTGGCCCACCCCCGTGCCCAGGGCGTCACCAGCTGACCGGAAAAGGTCTCACACCTGCACGAACAGTGCTCAGAGCTGGTTCATCCTCTACTGCGCCGGCCTCGCGTGAACTGTTTCGTCGCGGCCTATGGCGTTGCCGATGGGTAGAGACGGAAGCCGGCGCTGATGAGGTCGAGGCGGATGACGCCGGATCGATGGAAGATCTCGGCCAGCAGTTTCGTGCGACGCCGTGATTGCGGTGCTTCGCCGCCACGACGAGCTCGGCGAGGTAAGCCGTCAAGCTGTTGCTAAGAGCATGGGCGAAACCAATGACTTCGCCATCGGTACCTAGCGCCACGACGGTGGCCGTCCCAGGTGCCAGCAGCACGCGCAGAGCCCGGTGTGGATTGGCCGGGAAGGCGGCCAGTCCTCAGCCCTGCACAGATCAAAACACCGTCAGCTCCGCCACTGGCCGAGCATTACCTGTTCCCGCGGCACAGCCCCCGATCATACTAGGGAGATCACTTCACTCGACATCGCTAGGTGATCGATGCGCACCAGGACGACACACCGGACACTGGGACGCGATACACCAGACACTGGGACACGACACACCGAGCATAGGAAGCGACACGCGGGCGGTAGGGTGGGGCATCGTGCAGCTGCGAGTGGATTCCGACGCCCGAGCGTCCGATACCGGGGTTAATGTCGTCGCTGCGTGCGCGCAGCGAGCGCAGCTTGCCGCGCCTGCCTTGGCCACCGCGTCCGACGAGACGATCAATGCTGCGTTGGACGCCATGGCCCAGCGGCTGACCGCCTCCGCCACGGAGGTGCTTGCCGCCAACGCCGCCGACATCACGGCCGCTGAGCAGTCCGGGACGACCCAGGCGCTGATCGACCGGCTGCGCCTGGGCGAGGCGCGGCTGACCGACATAGCCGGCCAGCTCGCCGTCCTCGCACGCGTGCCGTTCCCGCCGCGGGACCGGGTACTAGAAGATCGGCCAGACGGGTTGCGGCTCATCGAGCGCCGCCGCCCGGTCGGGGTGGTGGGAGCCACTTTCGAGGCGCGCCCGAACGTCACCGTCGACGTGGCTTCACAGCTGGTGAAGTCCCGCAACGCCGGGGTGCTGCGGACCGGATCGGCGGCGCTGCGATCCGCGCTGGCGCTCACCGAGAACGTGATCGCGCCAGCGCTGGCCGACACCGGGCTGGACCCCGCAGCTATGCAGTTGATTCCGGATCCACGCCGGGACAGCGCCATTGCGCTCGTCCAGCAACCCGAGTTGATCCCGCTGGTCATCGTCCGGGGCAGCGGGCAGACCACCCGGACGCTGGCCGCCGAGGGAGCCCGCCACGGGGTGCGGGTACTTGCCCATGCCGACGGCGGTGGCGTGCTGTATATCGACTCCGCCGCAGATCCCGGACTCGCCGTTGACCTGCTGGTGACAGGTCTGGACAGGCTGGGCGTCTGCAACCGGGTCAACCTGTTGCTGGTCGCCGAGAGCACTCCGGATGAGTTGTACGACGCGCTGCTCGCAGCCGTCCAGCAGCGTGGAATCGCGCTGTCGTTACCCCCTCACCAGCACCCGCTTGGGCACGAATGGGCGCTGGACACCGGCCGGGAGGCGACGCTGACGGTCAGCCGGGTCACCGGTCCGCGGGATGCAGCGCAACTGGCCAACCACGAGACCTCCGGCCTGGCCGCGACGATCGTCACCACTGACAAGTCCGCTGCCGACGAGTTTCTGTACAGCTACGCCGGCACCGGAGCGTTCTGGAACGCCAGCACGCGCCTGCTCGACGGCTTCAAGCTACGGCGGGTTCCCGAGACGGGCATCAACGTCGACCGGGTACCTGGGCCGCGTGGCCCGGTGACGTTTGCTGATCTGTACCTGCGGCAGTTCGTCGTCATCCCGATGGACTGGTCTTCCGAATAAGATCGACATAGCCGGCGATGCCCAGCGCGGCCAGCGTCCAGACCACAGCCTGCAGCAACCAGGTGACAACGGTGAACGCTTGCCCGACAACACTGGCGGTATCGAAGTCGCAACGGTTGCCGATCGCTACCGGGGTTAGTGGCAGGCTGCGATCGATACCCACACCGATCTGTTCGACCGTCGAGCACGGTGAGTTGGGATCTCGGGCCAAGCTGGTGTGCGCGGTGACGAACCGCCCCGGGCCGATCGAGGTGTGCCCGGCGGCAACACCTAGCCCTGCCGCGATCACCAGCACCAGTAGCAGGGCGAGGACAGCGCGGCTGCTGCGGTAGCCGTAGCCGGCCAGTGCTCCCCACAGCCGGTGCGCGATCTTGCGCAGCCGGCCACCGAGTTCCCCGCGGTGGTAACGATCCTGCTGTTGTGCGATGAGAACTTCCCGTGCGGTGGATTCCTGGCCGCTGGCCCGCAGCGCGGCGACAAGCTGCTGGTAGGGCTGGGGTTGGTAATCACGTGTGTGGTGGGTGATCAGATGCAGCCACTCGTGCCAGTCGACCCCGTGCAGCGACGTGTAGGCCAGCCCGGACAGCGCGAGCCGATTCGCCGCCCCGTCGCAGGCGGACCTATCGGCAGCACGTTGTGGACAGATCACCTGGGTGGGCAGGAACAGATGCTTGGCTGCGGCGTCCTCCAGGTCGAGGACCGGTCCGGCCGGGTTGGCCAGTTTCGCCTGGCTGAAGTTGAGTTGGCCGCTAACGCGGGCATCTGCGAGTCGCACGGCGCCATCTGGGCAGTGCCCGGTGGCGATCAGGCCCTCGGCGAACATGTCGCTGTCGATCTGGAGATGGTCACCGATGAGGGCACGCCCGGCTTGGTTGGTCAGCTTGGCGTTGCTCAGGTTGAGCTGACCGCTGATATGGGCGTCTGCCAGCCGCACGGCACTATCCGGGCAGTGCCCAGTGGCGATGAATCCTTCGGCGAACATGTCGCTGTCGACGCGAAGATGGTCGCCGATGAGGGCGGGCCCGGCCGCGTTGGTCAGTTCGGCGCCGTCCAGATTGAGCTGCCCGCTGATATGTGCGTCCGGTAGCCGCAGCACGCTGTCCGGGCCGTGCCCGATGGCGGTGAACCCGTCGAGAAATACCCCGCCGGAGACGTCGAGGTGGTCCCCGATGAGTGCCGGCCCGGCGGGATTGATCAGCATCGCGCCATCCAGGTTGAGTTGGCCGCTGATATGCGCACCGGGCAGCCGCACCGCGCCACGCTCGTAGTGTCCGGTGGCAGTGAATCCTTGGGCAAGCACCAATCCGCCTGCCACGTGCAGCCCATCGGCGATCAAGGCGGGTCCGGCCTGGTTGGTCAGCTCGGCACCGTTGAGGTTGAGCTGACCAATGATGCGTGCGCCCGGCAGTCGAACAGCGCCGATCTCGCCCGCTCCGGTGGCGATGAATCCGCCGCCGAAGACGTCACCATCCACGTTTAGCCCGTCGCCGATGAGCGCGGGCCCGGCCTCATTGGTCAGCCTTGCGCCGTTGAAGTTGAGCTGGCCTTTGATGTGAGCACCCAGTAGCCGTACCGCTCCGTAATCGTCCTCTCCGACGGCTGTGAAACCGTCCCCGAGGAGCACATCGCCGTCGACGTGAAGGCCGTCGCCATCCAGGACCGACAGATGCGAACCCGCCAAAGTCAACCAGGGCAAGCGGGCGCTGACGAGAAACACGGTGTGCTCGAAAAAGCAGTTGCGCAGCTCAATGCCGACCGTGGCCGGGACGTGGGTGAGATCCAGCGTTCCGGTGATCCGGGCACCGTGCAGGCGCACACCCAATGGATCGAGGGGCTCGCCGCTACGGCCCAGCACTAGCTCCCGCAGCAGCTCGGCGCGAACGCTGTACCGTGGGTTATCCGTGGCAGCCAGCTGCTCGACGGTGAGTTTGCTGCACTCGACCACGCAGCCAGATCCCAACGCATCGATGAGCGCCAGCTCCCTGGATGAGATTTCGCTGAGACTTCTGCTCGCCACGACTGTCCCCACCGCCGGTTGCGCACTGAAGTTAGTTGCGCGTTAGTTGTGCACTGAGGTTAAGGCCAACTCAAAACCCGCTGAGCGGTCAGCTTATCTCCGGCGGAGCCGATCAACGAACGGCTCGCCTAGGCTGCGCCCATGTCCGACCGGCGACTCGGGGTCATGGGGGGAACCTTCGATCCCATTCATCATGGTCATCTCGTGGCCGCCAGCGAGGTGCAGGCCCTGTTCGGGCTCGAAGAGGTTGTGTTCGTGCCCACCGGGATCCCGTGGCAGAAAAATGAGCGCACGGTCAGCCCGGCCGAAGACCGCTACCTGATGACAGTCATCGCCACTGCGTCCAACCCCCGGTTCTCCACTAGCCGGGTGGATATCGACCGCCACGCTCCGACGTTGACCGTCGACACCTTGACCGACCTGCGTGCCCAGTTTCCCGACCACGAGCTGTACTTCATCACTGGTGCTGACGCGCTGGCGCAGATTCTGTCCTGGAAGCGGGTCGACGAACTGTTCGACCTTGCCCATCTGGTCGGAGTGACCCGGCCCGGGTTCCACCTCGATGGCAAGCACCTGCCTGACCGGGCTGTGAGCCTGGTGGAGGTGCCCGCGATGGCGATTTCCTCGACCGATTGCCGCCACCGCGTCGGGCGCGGCCAGCCCGTCTGGTACTTGGTGCCAGATGGTGTTGTGCAATACATCAACAAACGCGGCCTGTATAGGGACTAGCTCCGCAGTAGGTCCAGACACCACTTCTGACACCGATGGCAAGCGGTGGTAGGCCCGGCTGTCAGTGGCTGTTCTGCGGACTGTTTGCGGACTACGCGCGGACTGATCATGCCCGCGGTCCGCCGATCGATTCCTCCCGCTGTAGTAACCAGCGTGCCGAGTTCCCCGACGCCCTTAAGGAGCACCCGATTACAGATACCGTCGAACCTCGATGATCGACGCTGACGACGAGGACCGCTCGGAACTATCCGGCTA
>JBHELN010000231.1:0-3283 GCA_046263115.1 Pseudonocardiaceae bacterium
TTTCGCGGTGGCTGGTGCGGAGACCGTCGCCGCGGCCGCGCTGCGCCGGGCTGCGCTGACCGGTGAGGATCATGCGGTGGCCCGGCCCGTCGACCTGGAGTCGGTGCCGGTGGTGTTGCGCGGCAAGTTGGAGTTCGAGTCCGGTTATGACCAACCGTCCGCTGATCGTGACGAGCAGGGTGAGGTGCTCACCCACCTGCTGCGCCACGCGGTGGCTGACACCGCCCGGGCGCGGCTGCGGGGCCTGAACCTCGCGCCGCTGGCGGCGGCTGTCTCCGGCGGTCACCGGGTGGCCACCGGCGAGCAGGTACCGGCCGGTGAAGTGCTGGCCGCACTGCCAGAGTTGCCGGTGCTGCACGAGGTCGCCACCCGGCTCGGCGCCGCACCGGACGGCCCAGCCGGTCCGATTGCCGCCGCCATCGAGCTCGCCCTGGAGTCGCTGTATCTCACCCGCAAGCTGGGCAAGGATGTCGAGGACGGACGCACGGTGTACGGGTCGCGGCAATGACCTCGGCGAGCCGGTACAGCTACGGGCCCTGGCACGGTGGCCCGGATCCGTTGGCGCCACCACCTGACCTGTCCGCGGCGCTGGATCAGATCAGCCGCGACGTGATGGACGGGGCATCACCGCGGGCGGCGATGCGGGAGCTGCTGCGCCGCGGGCTGCCGGGCACCAGAGGGATGGACGAGCGGGCCCGCCGAATCTGGCAGCGCCGCGCTGAGATCACTCGCCGCCACCGGCTCGACGGCACCCTCCAGCAGGTGCGCGATCTACTGAACAAGGCACTGGCCGCAGAGCGGCAGGCGCTGTTTCCCGACCCCGATGACGACGCCCGGTTCCGCGAGGCCCGGCTCGACGCACTACCCCCGGACACCGCCCGCGCCGTCACCGAGCTCGCCGACTACGACTGGCGCTCGACCGAGGCCGCCGAGGCCTACCAGCAGATCCGCGACCTGCTCGGCCAGCAACTGCTCGAACAGCGCTTCGAGGGGATCAAACAGGCGCTGCAATCTAGCTCACCTGAGGAGGTCGAGCGGATCCGGCAGATGCTGTCAGATCTCAATGATCTGCTCACCGCCCACGCTCGCGGCGCCCAGGACACTCCCCAGCGCTTCGGAGAGTTCATGCGCAAGCACGGGGACTTTTTTCCCGAGCGCCCCCGCAACGTCGAGGAGTTGATCGACGCGCTGGCTGCCCGGGCCGCAGCGGCGCAGCGGATGCTCAACTCGATGAGCGCAGGGCAACGCGCGGAACTCGCCGAGCTCATCCAGCAGGCCTTCGGTGACCCCCGGCTGGCTGCGCAATTGGCGACACTGGATGCCCACCTTCAGGCGCTGCGGCCCGGCGAGGACTGGCAAGGCTCCGAGCGCTTCCGTGGTCAGGACCCGCTCGGCCTGGGCGAGGGCGCGCAGGCGATGGCTGACCTCGCCGAACTGGATGCGCTGGCCGAGCAGTTCTCCCAGTCGTATGCCGGGGCACGCGCCGAGGATGTCGCCCTCGAGGCGCTGGCCCGTCAACTTGGCGACGAGGCGCGCGTCGGCGCCCGCCGGCTCGCCGAGCTGGAACGTGAGCTGGAGCGCCACGGCTTTTTCGAACGCGCCCCTGACGGGTCGCTGCGGCTGTCCCCGAAGGCGATGCGCCGGCTCGGCTCCCAGGCCCTGGCCGACGTGGTGCAGGTGATGCGTAGCCGGCGCGGGGAGCGGGAGTTACGCCGGGCCGGCGCTGCCGGGGAACCCACGGGCGGAACCCGGCCCTGGCAGTTCGGTGACTCTGAGCCATGGGACGTGCCCCGCACCGTGCGCAACAGCGTGCTGCGCCGCGCCGCCACCGGCAGCCCAGGCCCGCTGCTGACTGTCGAGGACATCGATGTCGTGGACACCGAGCAACGGGCGCGGGCCGCAGTGGCGTTGTGTGTCGATACATCGTGGTCGATGGTGCAAGACGGGCACTGGGTCCCGATGAAACGCACCGCGCTGGCACTGCACCACCTGGTACGCACCCGGTTTCGGTCCGATGCACTGGAACTGATCACTTTCGGGCGCCACGCGCAGCGGGTGGACATCGCGGAACTGACCGGCCTGGCGGGGGTGTGGGAGCAGGGCACCAACCTGCACCACGCGTTGCTGCTGGCCGGCCGGCATCTGCGCCGCCATCCGGATGCCGCCCGGGTGCTGCTGGTGGTCACCGATGGGGAGCCCACCGCGCATCTGGAACCAGATGGTGAGGCTGTGTTCAGCTACCCGCCGCAGCCCCAAACCCTGGCTTTGACCGTGCGGGAGATGGACGAACTGGCCCGTACCGGCACCGCGGTGAGCATCGTGATGCTCGGCAACGATCCCCGCCTCGCCGGATTCGTGCACGCGCTGGCCCGGCGCTGCGGCGGTCGGGTGCTCGACCCCGGCGTAGACGGCCTGGGCGCCGCCGTAGTCGGCGACTACCTCCGGCACCGAAAACGCCACACCTGACCCGACGTGCCGCGCCCCCGTATGTCGCGCCCCCGTGCACGCATGTCGCGCCCCTGTGCGCCGCATGTCGCGCGCTGGCGTCCGGCACGTCGCGGCCCCGGACCGCGTGTCGCGCAATGGTGCCCGGTGTGTCCTGTTTCACACGGTGGCGACAGCGCCGGGACGGCGACCAGCGGTCACGTAGTGTCGAACCCATGCAGCCCTGGATGTCCACAGCGTTTCCGCAGTTATCCGGTCAGGGCCCCCCGTTGCGGCTGCACGACACCGCCGCTGGGCGCGTCCGGCCCACCACGCCCGGCCGCACCGCACGCATGTACGTGTGTGGGATCACTCCGTACGACGCCACCCACCTCGGGCATGCCGCCACCTACCTGGCTTTCGACCTGGTGCACCGGTACTGGCGTGACGCCGGCCACGACGTCCACTACGTGCAGAACGTCACCGACGTCGACGATCCGCTGCTGGAACGGGCGATCCGTGACCAGGACGACTGGGTCGTCCTCGGGATGCGCGAGACCGCGCTGTTCCGGGAAGACATGGAGTCACTTCGGGTGCTACCGCCACGGGACTTCGTCGGTGCCGTCGAAGCGATCGGCGAGATCATCGAGGTCATCGCCAAGCTGCTCGCCTGCGGCGCGGCCTACCGGGTGGACGATCTCGAGCACCCGGACGTCTACTTCGACCACCAGGCCGCCCCGCACTTCGGTTCCGAGTCGGGTTACGACGAGGTCACCATGGTCCGGCTCGCTGCTGAGCGCGGTGGCGACCCGCAGCGCCCCGGCAAGCGGCACCCGCTGGACGCCTTGATGTGGCGTAC
>JBHELN010000232.1:0-6376 GCA_046263115.1 Pseudonocardiaceae bacterium
CCGCTGCGCAGCTCGACGACATCGCCGGGAACCAGCTGCTGAGCCGGTTGGCGAACCGGGCCGCCGTCCCGCAGTACCCGGGCGGTGACCACCGAGTGGGCCAGCAGTGCCGCCATCGCCCGGTCGGTGTGCAGCCGTTGCGCCCCGCCGATCAGCGCGCTCAGCGCGCTGACCCCGGCGACCAGGCCGGCGTCGACGACCGAGCCCAGCGACGCGGACAGCACCGCACCGGCGGCCAGGATCGGGGTCAGCGGGTTGTCCAGTTCCTCCATCACGGCGCGGGCCAGGCTGGTGCGGACCAGCTGCGGGCGCCCTACCTGGCGGCGCCGGCGGGCCGCGCCGTCCTCCGACAGGCCCGCCGAGGTGGCGTCGAGCTGGCTTAAGACCTCCTCCACGGGCATCGCATGCCAGGGTGTATTGGCGACCGGCAGGATCAGCGGTGGCCGGTAGCCCAGCTGGGCGGCCGACCAGCTGCCCTGGATGAAGGCCGCGGCCGCCGCGCAGTTGACACCCAGCATGGCCGCCCGGGTGGGACCGGAAGTCCACCCCGGCCCGCTCAGCGCCCCCACCCCACCCACCGCAGACCCGGCCTGAGAAAGGACCACCCCACGGCGGCTCACCTGGCGGGCTGCGGCGCACGCCTCGATCAGCACGGCGGCCAGTTCCAGATCGTCGCCGACCAGCACGTGTGCCGCCCACGGCGGACCGCCAGGGTCGCCGGGGCCGTCGCTGACCCCGATGCCGACGTCGGCACTAGCCAGCGCGCCGGCCTGCCGCGACACCAGCAATACCACCGCGCCGGTGCTCTGCAGGTCGCGCACCGTGCCCAGCAGCCGCTCCGAAGCTACCTGCAGCGCGGTGCCGCTGCGGCGGGCGGCGGTGGCCAGCGGCTCCAGTGCGGCGCCCACCGCTTCGGCGTCCAGCACGACGGTGTCAACCCGATCCAACCGGCGCAGCGCCACGGAGTCCAGCACCACCGCACCCCGCTTGACGAGCAACCGGACCAACCCGGCTGCGAATGCCTCCCGTGCAGTCCGGGCCGCCTTCGGTGTCGCGGCCAGCGCCAACGCGGCCGCTCGCCGGGGGTTGCCGGTGGCGGGCAACGCCACCCCGGCGGCGCCCAATCCGAGCAGGGCAGCCCGTTCGGCGTAGGACTCCACCGGTCCCGGCGGTAGTGGGCGGGGTCGTTCCACCACAGCGGGCTCGGCCGCCGCCCGTTGCGGGTCGGCTAGCAGCTCGGCTTCCCGGGCCTGCCACGCGATGTCGGCCGCACGGGTGGCGCCCAGCGCGCTGATCCGCTGGGCGGCGTCCACGCTCAAGCCCAGCCAGCCACCGGACCAGCTCTGCCCGGCCGCATTGAGCACCGCGAGGCCGACGTCGGTGGCTGGGCGGCCCAGCGCCGATTCCAACAATCCACGCACCCTCGGCTGCGCCTCCACGGCCGTGACCAGCGCAGCGACCTCAGCCGGCAGCGGCGTGAACCGCACGGCCGCCCCCATCCCCGCCAGCACCATCCCGATCACATCGATCCCCAGGGCCACCACCGCCCGCTCCACCCCACCCGCCATCGCGTCGCATTGACCGGGCTCAATGCGGGTTTCGACGTCCCGATAACCCCGCTGCGCCCGCTGGATGCGGGTTTCGACGCGGTCTACGACGGCCACCAGGTCGGGGAGGGTGGGGGCGAGTGGGGTCGGGTCTAGGGCGACGATGGCGCGAGCCAGGGGGGCGTTCACGCACGCCCAAAGCACCCCGGGGAGTTGCTGGAGTTCGCGTGCCAGAGTTTCGCTGTACCGCGAGCCGTTGGGATGCTGCGCGCACCGCACTTCGATCGTCGCGCGGCCGTGCCGCAGGCTCGCGCGCCGGCCGGCTACCCGGTCGGTCTCCAGCGCCTCGAGCATCCGTCCGGGCAGTGCCAGCGCTGCACCGAGCAACCCGGTCAGCACGTGCGACGGCTACGGACGCGCGGTGATCTTCGGTCGAACCTCCTGGAGAACCTCCTGGCGGGCCAGGCGCTCGGCGATGTAGCTGCCCGCGCCCAAGGTCAGCGCCACTGGCCACTCGATGATCTCGATGGTCGCCAGCGCGGCCAAACCACCGAGCCACAACAGCCGCAACGGATCCACATTCCCCATCCCGGGCAGCGGTAGCTGGAATCCAGCCAGGAATCCTTGAGTCTGCCCGGTTGCCGGTCGGTGCACCGCCGCGCCGACTTCGGCTTGTGCGGCGGCCTTGGTCGCACCGTGGGGATCAGTGGCCGGATTGGCGGCTTCGCCGCCGGTGGCCGGAGTGCCGGCTTCGCCGCCGGGGTCAGATTCTGAACGCGCACGCGTAGGCATGGTTCCTCCCTCGTTGGGTACTCGGAGGTACCCGCTGGAAACCCCGCCTAAGCAGCCACCCGTGAAGAGAGACACTCATGACGAAACCAGCCGGGCGACGCGCCGCTGAGCGGGTGCGCAAGCGCCACGACCTGTGCATCAACGTGCCGGGCCTGGGCACGATTGACCTCGGACCGCCCGACCAGCTTGCCTACCTCGCCGGTATCGCCACCCTAGCCGCCCTGGAAATCATCGAATGGCCGCTGGCGTGCATCATCGCCGCCGGGCACGTACTGGCCGATCAGCGCCGCAGCGCAACCCTGCACGCCTTCGGTGAGGCCTTGGAACAGGCCTAGAGATAGACCGCTGCGATCAGGGTGAGCACCAGACAAGCGCCGAGTACCTGCAGGACCCGGTCGCTCAGCGCGATCTCTTCGGGCTCGCCGCCGTTGCCGCCGTCGACGTCGACGGCATATCGCAGCACGGCGACCACGAAGGGCACCAGCGAGATCACCGGCCAGCGGGAGTGGTTGGCCTGGCTGAGCTGGAACGCCCACAGACCGTAAGTCATGATCACACCGGTGGCCGACAGGGTCCACACGAACCGCAGGTACGACGACGTATAGCGCTCCAGCGACTTACGGATCTTCGCGCCGGTCCGCTCGGCGAGCCGGATCTCCGCGTACCGCTTACCGGCCACCATGAACAGTGACCCGAACGCGGTGGTCAGCAAGAACCACTGCGACAACGCAATCTGCGCGGCGGCACCACCGGCGATGGCCCGCAGCAGGAATCCCGACGCGACGATGGAGATGTCCACCACCGGCTGGTGCTTGAGCCACCAGCAGTAGGACAGCTGCACCGCGATGTAGATCGCGGTAACCATTACCAGGTCGGTGGAGGCCACGAAAGAGGTCGCCACCGCGGCGACGAACAGCACTCCCGCTACGGCCAACGCCAGCTGCGGGGCCACCACGCCAGCGGCGATCGGCCGGTTGCGCTTGGTCGGGTGCGCCCGGTCGGCCTCGATGTCCTGAACGTCATTGACCAGGTACACACCGGCCGCCGCCAGCGAGAATGCGATGAACGCGATCCCGACCGCGGTGAGTATATGCAGGTGGAAAAGCACCCCGCCGGCGAAGGGCGCCGCCAGCACCAGAACGTTCTTCACCCACTGCCGGGGCCGCATCGCACGAACAAGCCCGGTTACCGCGTTACCGGGCGGGGTGTCGACCGGGCGCCGGGCGGTAGTGGTCATCGTTGTCCCCTCTGGCCCGTACCGGGCACCCAACCGCGTAATCGACGGCGCACCCCTGCGCCAATGACTGCACCCAGCGCGGAACCCACCAGCACGTCGGTCGGGTAATGCACGCCCAGCACCAGCCGGCTGATCAGCATCGGAGGCACTAGCGCGGGAGTGAGCCGGCGACGAAGCAGGCCGCCGTAGAGGATCGCCGCCGCAGTGGTCGAGGCGGCGTGCGAGGACGGGAACGACAGCTGGCTGGGCGTGCCTGCCAGTACCGCTACCGTCGGATCAGTCGGGCGGTGCCGGCGCACCACCCGCTTCACCGCAATGGACGTCCCATGCGCGGCAGCCACCGCAGCGGCGGAGGCCAACCAGTCCCGCCGGCGGCGCCGGTCGATCAGCGCACCCAGCGCACCCAACGCCAGCCAGCCCAGCGCGTGCTCGCCGAAATACGACAGCCCGCGGGCGGCGGTCACCACCTGAGGTACCGCGATCCGGCGCTGCACCGCGGACAGCAGCGCGATCTCCTGCTGTTTCGGAGAAACCCGTCTTTGCAACATCACGCGTCGAATACTCGCTTCCAGCCGGTGCGGTCGGTTAGGTGTGGCGCCGCGTCACGGTAGCGCTTGCGAAGCGCGGGGAACTCAGCGGCGAGTTGCTTGTGCAGGGCTATGGAGCGGGCCAGCATGGCACGGAACGTCCGAGGGTCCCGCTTCCGGTAGGTGACACCGCGGCCGTCAGCGGTCGAGACGGTCACCCCATCCAGTGCGGAGAGCACGAACCAGCGCGCCTCCTGCCGGGACAGGGCCAGTTGCGGGCGCTGCTGCGCGCGGGCATCGACCGGCCGCATCTGGTGCGCCAGGCGCTTGAGCAGGGTTGCGCCGATGGTGACCGGGTTGCTGGGTGGTTTGAGCATGCGCTGCAGCGCGAGCCGGCCACCGGCTGGCAGCGGCAACTCCTGCGAGTCCACCACCTGCCCGTCGGTGAAGTCCGCGCACCTGGCGCGGACCTCACCCAGCGCCGTGGGTAACTTGTCGAACAGCGCCTCTGGACCGGCCAGGAAATCCCGGATCGCCATCTCCTGCAGCGCCAGCGTGGAGTACTCCATCGCCAGCGCGTGCTTCAACGCGTGTTTGATGCTGTCAGCGAGCATCGTCGTGGGCCGTTCTTCGGTACCGTGCAGTGCCGCGCCGACCAGCCGGTTGCGCAGGTGGAAATATGCCTGCCAGTCGGTGGCGTCGTCCTTGTCGGCGAAAGACATGTGCCAGATCCCTACACCGGGGATGGTCGCGGTGGGGTAGCCAGCTGCTCGGGCTCGCAAACCGTATTCGACGTCGTCCCACTTGATGAACAGCGGCAGTGGCAGCCCGATTGTCTCCGCGACGGTGCGCGGGATCAGGCACATCCACCAGGCGTTGTAGTCGACATCGGTGCGCCGGTGCATCCAGACGGTCTCGCGCAGCGAATGTTGCGCGAAGTCGTGGTCGTACTCGGTGCCGGGAGCATTGTTCCAGCGCATCCGTTGCCGGTCGACGACCTCCCCCCAGGCGTGTAGCCGGGACCGAGCCTGCGCCTGCAGCATCTGCCCACCGACGAGCATCGGGTGCCGAGCGAAGCGGGAAAACGCCACCGCACGCAGGATCGAGTCCGGTTCCAGGACGATGTCGTCGTCCATATAAAGGATCTGCTCGCAGTCGGTGTTCTCCAGCGCCTCGTACATCACCCGCGCATAGCCACCAGAGCCGCCGATGTTGGCCTGGTCGATGATCCGCAGTCGATCACCCAGCGCGGCCTGTGCGGCGGCGAAACCGTCCTGGTCGCGGACCTTGTTGACGCCCTGGTCGGGGATCACCACCGCCGTCACGGCCGACCTGACCAGGTCGTCGGAGCCGATCGCCGTCAAGGTGGCCACACAGTCGGTGGGCCGGTTGAAGGTGGGCATCCCGATGGTCACCGCGGCGCGTCCAGGCGCGCTGACCGGCGCGTGCCAGCCACCCGAGTGCAGGATCAGCTCCGAATCCTCGGTGCTGATGTCGAACCAGTACCAGCCGCCGTCTTCGAACGGTGTCAGATCCAGCTCGATATCCAGTTGGCAACGGTGCGATTGCCGGCCCCGCAGGCGACCGTCGACCAGTTCGCCGTGCACATGAATCTGCGTCGCGTCGGCCTTGGAACGGTAGATGTCGATGCGTCCGGCACCCTCGAGGTCCAACCGCAGGCGCAGTGTGCGCAGCGTGCTCCAGCGCCGCCAGTAACTGGCCGGGAACGCGTTGAAGTACGCCGCGAAGGACACCTCGGTCTGTGCGGGGACCTGCGCGCTGGTGCGGGACAGCGCGCGCACCCGCCGCCCAGCGGGATCGAAACCGCCGATTCTGACCGGACATTGACGCTGAACGAACCGCAGATGCGGCTGACTGCGCGCCCGCCGACGGCCGAGTTAGCAATGAATGCACATTGCGGGAGTGGGAGAACATGCTGACCGCTCACCGCCATGAGGCGCAGGCCGCGCTCACCACGGAGATCGACCGTGTGATCAAGACTGTGCACGATGTGGACCTCCGGTCCCGGCGGGACCTGTGGATCACATGTCGGACGCACCTGCGCTGGCCGGGCCGGGGCCGCCATCCGGTCGGGGGCCGGAGCCGCCCCGCGGTCGAGGGACAGGGCGTGGAACGGGCAGGGTGATCTGACCGAAAACCCGGTCCCAGGATTCGACGGAGGTCAGCATGGGAATCGCCGCCCGATAGCGCTGGGCGGTGACGGTCCACTCCGCGATCAGCCGCCGGTGCAGCGTGATCGTGCGGGCCAGCAA
>JBHELN010000233.1:0-8460 GCA_046263115.1 Pseudonocardiaceae bacterium
CGGCTGCTCAACCACTGCATCACCGTGCCGGACAACCGGGCCAAACCGCAGAGCGACGCGTTCATCGACCGCTACGTGTTCCCGGACGGAGAACTCGCCGGCGCCGGTAAGATCATCACTGAGGCACAGAACAGCGGCTTCGAAGTGCGCCATGTGGAGAATCTGCGGGAGCACTACGCGCTGACGCTCAAACAGTGGAACGCCAACCTGGTGGCGCACTGGGACGACTGCGTGGCCGAGGTCGGCGAGCCCACCGCCCGGGTGTGGGGCCTGTACATGGCCGCCTCCCGGCTGTCGTTCGAGCGCAACGGGATCGAGCTACACCAGGTACTGGCGGTCCGCCCGGACGCCCAAGGCAATGCACACGTCCCACTACGCCCGTGGTGGCGCGGCTGAACGCGCCCCATCTCACCCCAAGCCCGATATGTCTCCATGCCGGGGGTGCCTAGTGCGGCGACGGCTAGGCGCTGACGAGTCGAGGTAGTGGCCGCTCTACTGCGTCGCAGTAGGGCAGGTTGTCGAGGCTCTGGTCGGTGAAGAAACGGATCAACAGATCAGCCATCTCCTCGGGACACTCCATGTGCACCATGTGATCGGCATCCCTGAAGCTGGTGTACAGGGCGCCCGGGATGGTGGCCGCCAGGTCGCGAACGTATGAGGGCGGCGTCAGCACGTCGTGCTCGCCGGTGAACACCAGGGTCGGGCGGTCGAAAACCCGACCTTGCGGATTGCGGGCCGGTGCGAGCACGCGGTTCTGAACCTCAAGGTATCGCGCGAGTTCCGCAGGTGTTGATTCGCGAAAGACCTTCTCCAGCAAGCCGCGCGTCGTTTCGCGATTGCGGATGACAATGTCGGGGTCCAGGCACATGGTCGCTTCCACAATATGATCCACATACGGCTCGATCCGTCCCTGTCGCAGGACGCGGGTGCTGCTCCCACGAGCTGCGGTGACGTAGGACGGGAAGGCGTTGACCGTGCCGGACATCGCCACGCGATTGATGCGGTCGGGCCAGCGGTGCGCGAATTCGTAGGCGATGGACCCGCCGTAGGATACACCGACCAGATTGATGCGCGGGATGCCGAGCTCATCGAGAAGATGGTTCAGGCAGTCGGCGAGAAAGTCGAACCCATAGTCACTGGATAAGCTGTCCGCGCAGCCGGATCCAGGAAGATCCGCCATGAGCATGTTTCCCAGCGGGCGCAGCAGATGCTCAAGCCGCGGCATCGCATACATGCCCTGGAGAGCTCCGGTGATGAGAACAAGAGGAATAGATTCGGGGGATTCCCGGTGTTTGAGGTAACGGTACGCGTATCGGAATCCTCGCCAGCTGAGCGTGTCGGCAGTTATCGCGCCGGGTCCATCGAGTAGCGCGGCGAGACCGCTGACGGTGCGGGCGCGCATCATATCGGCCCATCGGAGATCACGACCAAGTTCCTGGCAGACCTGCTGATGCATCTGCGCCATCTGTAGCGATGTGCCACCGAGATCGAAAAAGTCGTCATCTCACTCGATATTGCGCTGCCCGAGCACATCGCACCATACCGAGGCGATCCGTCGCTCGATGTCTGACTGCGGCTGCCGTGATCCCACTGGCAGGTGCGCGCCCGCCACCACCTGGCACGAGGTCGGTACGCCGTACCGGTCCAGCAGGCGGATCGGAGCCAGCACACCGGCGACGTGATCGGCAGAATCAGGATCGTCGATACGGGCGACGATGTTGCGGGTCAACCGTGGTGGGCCGGCCATGTGCTGCCGGGTTGCCCGCCCGTGTGGGTCGAGACCGACCAGCAGGAAAGGATGCGAATCAGCGGCGGCGACGGACAGCGACATCAGCGCCTCATGCGGCGCCATTACGCGGTAACCCAGTAGTGGAAGCTGCCCGGTAAGCGCCATCCCCTGGGCCATTCCCGTTTCGCGCCACATGCTCCAGCCAATGCTCTGGCAACCGGATTGGGCGGATTCGGCGTGCAGGTGATCGGCGAACGCGTCCAGGGCGGCATTGGCTGCCGCGTACGGGCCCAGCATGCCAGCGCCGAAGTACCCCGTAGCCGAAGAGAAGAGGAGCAAGGGAGTGCCAGGGCGGTCCTTGAGTATTTGATGCAGAGTCCACGCCCCGCAGATCTTCGGCTCCACCACCGCATGGAGTTGATCGACCGAGCACTCCAGGAGTGATTGCGGCGCGGAGTAGCCGGCAAGGTGCATGACGCCGGCGACCCTTACTCCCCAGTACCTCTCGGCCTGCTCGATGCATTCCCGCACGCGACGTTCATCGGTAACGTCCGCAACGGCGTAGCGGACGTTGGTTCCCAGTGCCTGCAGTTTTTTCAGGGCCGACCCGTCCAGGTGGCGACGGCCCAGCAGCAGGATCTTCGCGTCATAGTGAGCGCGCAGGTGGCGAGTCAGCTCGAGACCGATACCGCCCAAACCTCCGGCCAGCACGTAGAGACCGCCGGCGGTGAACTGCGCGGCAGCGACAGTCTCACCGACACGGTGGACCGGGGCCAGGCGCGGCACCAGCCTGCGGCCCGATCGGTAAGCAGCGTCTGGATCGGCAGTGTCACCATCGAGTTCGTCGACGAGGTGCTGTGCGTTGCGCCGCGGCTCGTCGATCTCCACGTCGAGATGCTGGCAGCGCAGCCACGGAATCTCTTGCGCGGCCGTCTTCAGAAGATTACGCACCAGGGCGCGCGTGAACGTGACACGATCAGTTTCTGCGATGCGTTGGGTATGGGCACCTACCACCCGCAGGTAAACCGATGAATCCCAGCCGGCGGCGGCCATGGCCGCCAGCAGGTGAACCAACCACCCGGCACCCGCTCGACACCTCGCCCGGATCATCTGCGTGTCCAAGAACTGAATGTGGACCGCATAATCGGACAGGTGCACGATATGCGTCGGGCGCAACGCTTGATCAGTGATCGCCCGCACCAATTCGTGGTAGTGGTCGCCATTGCAGGGATCGATGGCAAACGCGTCGGTACCAATGCGTTCGAACGCCGCGCCCGCCTTCTGATGTACTGACACATACGGCTGGCCGCGCCCGCGCAAGATAGCGCAAAATTCCTGGCCGAGACCAAGACGGTCCAGGAAAATCAGGACCGGAGCGGACTCCTGGCCCGGCAACCGACTTATTGTTGACGTGCTCCATACCGGACGGTAGAACCAGGCGGGTAGCTCAGTAGTGCGCTCGGTACCCGCAGCGGTCTGAGTAGAGCCGGCAAGCTTCCGTCCGTATTTCTCGCTGAGCTGACTGCGCTGAATTTTGCCGAGGCCAGTCTTGGGTATGTCGGCGCGATCAACCGGCACCAGGTGGTCGGGGTTCACGCCGATCTCCCGGAGGATGGTCGAACGTACCTGCCGCAGCGCCTCTCGTTGTTCCGTCCCAGGTAGCAGGTGGAAGAAGACGGCGAGTTGGTCCGTCGCGGCGCCCGGACCGCGTACTGCGCAGGCAGCGGTATAGGAACGGTCGATGAAAGGCAACTCCTCCACCACCGACTCGATCTCATGGCTGGCGTAGTTCGCGCCGTTAATAATAATGATGTCTTTAGCTCGACCGGTGAGCGTCAAACGCCCATCGCGGATAAACCCGAGATCTCCGGTGTCGAACCAGCCGTCCGCGGTGAAGACCGCAGCGTTCGCCTCGTGATTCTCGTAGTACCCCGCAGTCACCATGGCGCCGTGGACATGGAGCCGTCCAATGTTACCCTCCGGCACCACAGAGTTGTTGTCATCAACGACGCGCAGCCGGATACCGGCGATCGGCCGTCCGACCTCCACAAATGAATCATTGTCGCTTGTTTCGGTTGCGGAGAAGCACTCCGAGTGGACCACGCCAGACGAAGTCTCCGCCATTCCCCAAACCGGCCACATCGCGGTTGCGGGCAGGCCCGCAGGCGCTAGCATCTGAAGGAAACGGCGGGCACAGGGCGCGGAAATCGCCTCGCCAGCATTGATGAGCACGCGGACACAGGAGAGGTCCCGCTGGTATCCTTCGCCGAGCTGCGCCAGCCGGTCCGTCACCAGGCCAAAGGCAAAATTAGGCGCCCAGCTGACACTGACCCGATAATGGCTCATCAGATCCATCCAGCGGAGTGGATCACCCAGCACATAATGGGTAGGCACATGAACCTGCGGGCAGCACGCGTCGATACTCGCCGCGTGCAGCATGACGACGCTGCCGACGTGGTCCAGCGGCATCCAGTTCAGAACCACATCATTACTGTCCATAGACATTCGCCGCGTGGATCCGCGGACCTGAGTAAGAATGGCGCGATGTTGCTGCATCACAATCTTGGGGGTCCCGGTACTGCCTGAGGTGAATAGCATCAACGAGGTGTCATTCGGGGAACCGTCGCGGTACGGCTGCGCAGGATCATTGTCAAGGAGATCCTCTAATACCCCGATCCGCAGCGCGCCCCATCCCCGGGCATCTGCGAAGTCACGCAGTGCGGCTTGTTGCGCAGCCGCGGTGAGAATCGGCGGCCTATGCAGGGCGCGCCAGGCCGCCTCCACCTTGCTGACACCAGGGACTCCGTCGACGTAGTCCGCGGGAGCTGCCACCAGCGCCGGAACATATCCACCGAGCAGGCAACCCCACAGGCCGGTGAAAAACTGGTGACTCGCGTCCAGCTGCAACAACACGGTGGCGCCGGGCTTCAGTCCGATGAGCGTCAATCCCTGGGCTACCCGGCAGGCATCGGTGAGCAGATCCCGGTATGTCTGGCAACGTTCAACACCATAGGCGTCGACGTAGACGATGGCGTGATCTCCATGGTGGTTGGCGGCTCGCAACAACAGCTCCACCATCGTCTCCGCAGCGTTACGCTCGACGGTGCCGCCATCAACGTAGGAAAGCGCTACTGGGCCGTGCTCACCGGGAACGGAGTGACTACTCGCCGCCTCGCGTTGCGTGCTCTGTGCAACCTGGATGATGCTGTGGTTTCCCGGCGCATCGGCGATACCGACCTGAAGCCGGCCGGGTCCGAAACTGTTATCGAGGGTGCGCTGCCAGGTGGTAATGAGCTCCTCGTCGAGTACTGCAACGCCGGCTGCATTGAAGTCGGCAGCGTCCGAGTCAGGTGGCAGGCTGCTGACCATCACAACCGTCAAAGGCGGCGCCTCTACAGGAAGGCGATCCCGCACGAAACCGGCCAGCACCGCATCATCGACCGACCCCATAGCGACCACATAAGCTACCAGACTGGCGGCACCGTCGCTCACATGTCTGGACACGATAAAACAGTCCTGGACCGTCGGGTACGACAGGATAATCGTGCGCATCGCCCGGACGACGCTAGAGTGTTCCCACATCGCTGATCCTCTCACCGGCTGTGATGGAGCAAGTGTTTGAGTCGGAGTGAGGTGGGTCATCGGAACCGAACTCGGAACTTTTGTGATGCGATGCCGGATAATTGGGTAGCCGCTTCCCTGCTTCACCCGATCAGGTAGGGAACCCGCGTACTTATCACCGGTTGCCAGTCCTCTTTCAGGTGGGCGCTGGAGTATCGCCAGCCCACGGAGGTGGTCGCGAGATGCCGACGCTGCAGGCGCAACGATGCACCGGAGGGCTGTTGGAGCGCGGTGCCGAGCTTGCGCGTATCGATGCGGCGATCGCGGCGCTGGAGCAGGGCAGCGGGAATCTACTGGTCATCCAGGGCGCCGCCGGGATCGGTAAGAGCGCCCTATTACGAAGCGTGTGCGAGCAGGCCGCCGAGCGGGGGATGCAGACGTTGACCGCGCGGGCCAGCGAGTTGGAACACGACTTCGGGTTCGGTGTGGTCCGCCAGCTCCTGGAGGCGCGGATGGTGCGCGCCTCGGCGTCTGAGCGGGCTGAGTTGCTGACTGGCGCGGCTGCACTGGCCAGCCCGGTGCTCGGCGTGGGCGGTGGCAGTTCAGGTGATGCGTTCGCGGCGCTGCACGGGCTCTACTGGCTGGTGGCCAATCTGGCAGTCACGGGGCCGGTGGTACTGGCGGTCGATGATCTGCAGTGGGCTGACGAGCCGTCGCTGCGGTGGCTGGCGTACCTGTGCCACCGGTTGGAGGGGCTTCCGGTGCTGGTCGCGGCCACCACCCGACCGCCACGCCCCGGACACTCCCAGCTGGTGGCTGAGTTGCTCGCGATAGGCCGCGCCCAGATCCTGTGTCCCAATCCGCTCACCGAGCCCGCGGTGGCCCGGCTGGTTCGCGATGGCTTGGAGGAGGTGCCCGATCCAGCCTTCGTCGCCGCCTGCGCGCGGGCCAGCGCGGGAAATCCGTTCGTCCTACGCGAGTTGATTCTCGATCTGGCAGCAGATGGTGTTGCGCCGGTAGCAGCGCAGGCAGCTGGGGTTGCTGAGCGGGTGCCCGAGCAGGTGGAACGAACGGTGCTGGCCCGGTTGCGCCGGCTGGATGCGGCAGCCGCCCAGCTGGCCGAGGCGGTGGCGGTGTTAGGCGAGGGCACCGGGCTGCGCCTGGCCGCAGAAATGGCGAACCTGGATCTCGACGCTGCGGCCGCGGCGGCGGACGCGCTGCTGACCGCGGAGCTGTTTGATGAAGGCCGCCCGTTGCAGTTCCTGCATCCGCTGGTGCGTTCGGCGGTGTATGAGCAGCTCGCGCCCGGTGCCCGCGCCTTGGCGCACGCCCGTGCCGCGCGGCTGCTCGTTCGGGAAGGCGCGGGATCCGCGCAGGTCGGTGCGCAGTTGCTGTTGTGTGAGCCGGCAGGCGACACGCAGGCCGTCCGGGCATTGCGAGCAGCCGCAGCAGCCGCGGTGGACCGCGGCGCGCCCGAGACCGCCGTGACCTACCTGTGCCGAGCGCTGGCCGAGCCGCCTGCCGACTACGAGCGAGCTGCGGTGCTGGGTGAGCTGGGCGGCGCAGAACGCATCGCCCGCGATCCAGCCGCCCTGGTGCACCTTGAGCGGGCTTGGCAGGCCACCACCTGCCCGGTAGAGCGGGCACTGCTGGCCGAACAGCTGGCCAATGTGCTCTTCTACGCCACGGAGTGGACGCGCTGCTCGGCTGTGCTGCGGGCCGCGCTGGGCGACCTCGGCGACGGTGATCCTGATCTGGCGGTGCGCCTCTGCACTCACGCGGCGGTCCTCGAGCTGCTCACCCTGTGCCCCACCGAAGCACCCGAGGTCGCGCTTCGACGGCTGCGTGACCTGGCTGCCCGCAGCACTCCGGCCAGCCGCGCAGCGCAACTGTGCCTGGCGGCGGTACTTGCGGTCCGTGGCCGGGATCGTCCTGAGGTTGCCGGACTGGTCCAGCGCGGGCTCGATGGCGGCCGTTTCGCCGGTGAGGCGGTACCGGCCATGCTCGCCGTCTGGGCCCTCGTCGTCACCGATGATCTGGATGGGGCCCGTGCGCTGATCGAAACCATACTGGCTGATGCCCGGGCGCGCGGCTCCGTGGTCGGCTTTCAATCCGCCAGCGGGCGGCGTGCGTTGGTCGCGATGCGGCGCGGAGAGCTGGCCGAGGCCGAGGCCGACGCACGCGCCTCTTTGGAGATGGCCACCGAATACAACCTGGCCCTGTCCATTCCGCTGCATGCCGCTACCCTGGGTCTGGTGCTGCTGGAACGCGGGGAGCTTGACCAGGCTGCGGCGGCCGTGGAAGGGGTCGCGCTGCCAGGCGGAGGAGCGCCAACCGGGATCGCCCTGCTGGAGGCGCGGGGCCGGGTGCGGCTGGCCCGCGGGCAGCGTGCGCAGGCCATTGCCGACCTGCGCCACTGTGGTCGGCTCGCCAGCGTCTTCCAGGCAACTCCGAACATTCACGCCTGGCGCTCCACGCTGGCCCTGGCGCTGGCGAGCGCGGACCCGCAGGAAGCACGCGCGTTGGCGAACACCGAACTTGAGCTGGCCCGCTGCGTGGGTGCGCCGCGCGCGATCGGCATCGCGCTGCGGGTCTGCGGCCTGCTCGCCGACGCTCCGCGGCAGATCGAGCTGCTCGAACAGTCCGTCGCGGTGCTAGAGCTCACCCCGATGCGACTGGAGCTGGCCTATTCGCTCACCGAACTGGGCGCTGCACTGCGCCGGGCCGGTTCCCGCGCCGCCGCGCGGGAACCGTTGCGCCGCGCCCCGGATCTCGCAGTACGGTGCGGCGCCACACCGCTGGCCGAGCGCGCCCGCGAAGAGGCCGTCGCTGCCGGCGCCCGACCCCGGCGACCCTGGACCACCGGCGTGGACGCGCTGACCCCCAGCGAACTGCGGGTGGTCCGGCTCGCTGCGCAAGACATGGGCAACCGCGACATCGCCCAGGCGCTGTTCATCACCGCCAAGACGGTCAGTGATCACCTCTCCAGCGCCTACCGCAAACTCAACATCTCCTCACGTGACCAACTCAGCGAAGCGATGATGGCCCACATGTCGCCCTAGCCGCATATGTCACGCCGAAACGGCAGGTAATACGGATTAGTACGGGGCAAACGCCATAGTCATAGTGGCCCTTCACCGGTTCGCGACTTCCATCAGTCGGGCATGTTG
>JBHELN010000234.1:0-4424 GCA_046263115.1 Pseudonocardiaceae bacterium
GACTAGCCACGAATGGTCTGCTGGCGACGATCTCACTCATCGTCGGCGGCGTCCTCATTGGCGCTGCACTGCGCGGTGGCCGCAGTTCCTCGACGATCACCGTGGTCGTCGGTGCGCTGTTCTTGCTGTCCGGCTTGCTCAACCTGGCCGTGCTCGACACCCCGTTGAACCTGCTGGCTTTCCGGCTGTCGAATGTGATCTTCAGCTTCGTTGCTGGGATGATGCTGCTGTTCCTGGGCGCCTACGGTCGATTCAGCGGTGGCTTGTCGGCAGACAATCCCTATTACCAGCAACGGCACCGCAACGATCCGTCGCCCACTCCTGAGCACACCGCTCACCAGCACAGCGACATCGATGAAGCCGAGCTCGCCGCCGCCGAGCTGGCGGTCGCCGAGGGCCACGCCACGCCGGAGCAGGAGTTGCTGGTGCTCGAAGACGCCCGGCGCCGGGCCTACGAGACGCACATACACGCTTGGGAGTCTTACGAGCGCGTCCGTGCCCGCGAGGAGAATGCCCCCGTACCTCCCTACTGGCAGGGCGCGTCCTACCCGCCCTGGTCCAAGGGCAGGAAACCCAAACAACGTCGTCGGGTCCACTGACATGCCCAGCCAGCCACAAGAAAGTTGTGAGGCTGCGACGAATCAGCTCACCCCACAAAGGTGTGGTAGAGCAGGTAGACGTTCAGCGCGATGATGGTCGTGGCGATGCCGCTCGCCGCCGCGGTGGTGATCGGGCGGTTGACGAACGGGCCCATGACGTCCGCCCGGCGGGTCAGCAGCACCATCGGCACCAGCGCGAAGGGGATGCCGAAGGACAGCACGATCTGCGACAGCACCAGGCTTTCGGTAGTGGGTAGTCCGAGGGCCAGCACCACCAGCGCGGGCAGCATCGTCAACCCGCGGCGCAGGAACAGCGGGATGCGGCGGCGGATGAAGCCCTGCATGACCACCTGCCCCGCGTAGGTGCCCACGCTCGACGAGGACAACCCCGAAGCCAGCAGCGCGACCGCGAAGGCCAGCGCGGCGCCGCCACCGACGAGCGAGCCGAGGCCGGCATGTGCCGCCTCGATCGAGTCGACCCCCGAGGTGCCGGTGCGGTGAAACAGCGACGCCGCAATGAACAGCATCGCCATGTTGGTCAAGCCGGCGACACCAAGCCCGACCAGCACGTCAAGCCGCTGGAAGCGCAGCAGCTCGCGCCGCTCGTTGTCGTCACGGCAGACCACCCGGGATTTGGTCAGCGCCGAATGCAGGTACACGACATGCGGCATCACGGTGGCGCCGATGATTCCCGCGGCCAGCAGCACGCTGTCATCTCCGGCAAAGCCGGGCACCAGGCCCGATGCCACCCGCGCCGGGTCGGCGCCGACCTTGAGCAGGTCATATGCGAAGCCGAGGAACACGATGCCGAGCAGCCCGGTGATCGCCAGCTCGAAGCGCCGGTAGCCGCGCTGCTCGAGGGCCAGGATGGCGAACGCGACGATGGCCGTGAGTAGCCCGGCGGGAAACAGCGGCACGTCGAACAGCAGGTTCAACCCGACCGCGGCGCCGACGAACTCGGCCAGGTCGGTGGCCATCGCCACCAGCTCGGCCTGCACCCACAGACCGGTCGACACCCGGCGGGGGAGGTGCTCACGGCACAGCTCGGGCAGGTCACGGCCGGTGGCCACGCCGGTTTTTGCGGACAGGTACTGCACCAGCATGGCCATCAGGTTGGCCGCCACGATCACCCAGAGGAGCGCGTACCCGTACCGGGCGCCGGCCGAGAAATTGGTGGCGAAGTTGCCGGGGTCGATGTAGGCCACCGCGGCGACGAACGCTGGACCGAGCAATGCCACCACGCCGCGCAGCCGCCCGCGCGCTCGAAGCTCATGCAGCGCGGGCGGCCCCAGCGGTAGCGGGTCAGCCGACTCTCGGTCGGCCTGCTCCAGGCTCACCCGATCGACGGGCCGAGCCCGAGCGACTGCGGTGTGCTCGAGTCAGGAGATGGCTGGCGCAGCCCCTCGTCCAGCGACCCGAACTCCGTCATCAGCGCGGCACTGCCGCCCCACGGCGTTTTCTCCTCAGCGACCAGGGAGTTGGTGGTGAGCAGCAGCCCGGCCACTGACGCACCGTTCTGCAGTGCCGCCCGGGCCACCCGCAGCGGGTCGATGATGCCCATCTCGATCATGTTGCCGAAGCATCCCTTGAGGGCGTCGAATCCCTCGTCGACCCCGAGCTCGGCGATCCTGCTGACCACCTCCTGGCCGGAATAGCCGGCGTTACTGGCGATCAGAAAGGCTGGCTCGGTCAGCGAGCGGCGGACGATATCGACTCCCATCGCGTAGTCGTCCTTCACGTCCAGGTCGTCCAGCGCCTGGTCGGCGTGCACCAGCGCGGCGCCACCACCGGCCACGATGCCCTCGGCCATCGCGGCGCGCGTCGCGGACAGGGCGTCTTCCACCCGGTGCTGCAGCTCGGCGAGCTCCGCGTTGGTCGGCGCCCCCACACTGATCACGGCGACCTTCCCGGACAGGGCCCCGATCCGCTCGTTGAGCACATCCTCGTCAGTGCCATAGGTTGCGCGTTCCCGTTCGGCGCGCAGCTGGGCTAGCCGGAACTCGATGGCCTCCGGCGAACCGGCACCACCCACGATCGCGGTCCGGTCGGCGTTCACTCGAACCTGGGACGCCCTGCCAAGCTGGCTGACCTTCATGGTCTCCAACGTGAAGCCGGAGTGCTTGCTGTACACCTCACCGCCGGTGATCGTGGCGATATCCTCCAGCTTGCGCAGCCGGCGGTCGCCGAAACCCGGCGCCCGAACGGCTACGCACTGGAAGATGCCGTTGACGTGGTTGTGCACCAGCATGCTCAGCGCCGTGCCCTCAACATTCTCCGCAACGATCACCAGTGGGCGCGGATTGCGCATCACCTGGTCGAGTAGCGGCATGAGCTGCTGGACCTTCGTGATCTTCTCACTGCACAGCAAGATGTACGGGTCGTCGATGATCGCTTCCAGGCTGGCTGGGTTGGTCACCATGTACGGCGAGACGTAGCCGTTGTCCCACTCGAAGCCTTCGACGAAGCTGACGCTCATGCCGTGCACCGCGGACTCGTTCACCGTGACGATGCCGTTCTCACCGACGGTGTGCAGTGCCTTCGCGATCACCTTCCCGACCATGTCGTCGTCGTTGGCGGAGATTGCGGCGACCCGGGCGTAGTCCTGCTCGGTGGTCACCGGATGAGCGACGCTTTGTAGGTGTTCGACCAGGCGCGCCACGGCAAGGTCGATACCCCGCTTGACGAGCACCGGGTTGCCGCCTGAGTCAATAGCCTTCATGCCCTCCCGGACGATCGACTGAGCCAACACCGTCGCGGTCGTGGTGCCGTCACCCACGATGTCGTTGGTCTTGATTGCAGCTTCCTTGACCAGCTGAGCACCCATGTTCTCGAACTGGTCCTTGAGATGGATCTCACGCGCGATCGTCACGCCATCGTTGGTGACGACCGGAGATCCGGTGATCTTCTCCAGGATGACATTGCGCCCCTTAGGCCCAAGCGTCGACTTGACCGCCTCCGCCAGCTGGTCGACCCCCGCCAACAGGAGCTCACGGGCTTGGGCACCGAAACGTAATTCCTTGGCCATCTGATCTCCCTGGAGGTGGTAGCACTACGGGACGAGGATCGCTCGGCCACGGACCCGGCCGTTATCGAGGTCGTCGAGGGCCTCGATGGCCGAGTCGAGCGGGTAGGTCTTGGTGTGCAGGGTGACCTTGCCGGCCTGGGCGAGGACCATCAGCTCGACAAGGTCGTTGTAGGTGCCAACGATGTTGCCGATGATGTTGCGCTCGGTGGAGACGATGTCGAGGGTCGGGATCTGCAGCTGCCCCCCGTAACCGATCAGGAAGTAGGAACCGGCCCGGCGGGTCATCTCGAAGCCGTCGTGCTCAGCGCCCTGCTCGGCAACAAAGTCGAGCACCACTTCGGCGCCTGCCCCGCCGGTAAGGTCCTTCACCGCGTCAACCTGCTGCCCGCCGGCGACCACGGTGTGCTGGGCGCCTAGCTGCTCGGCGAGCTTGAGCGCATCGGGGTTCCGGTCGACCACGATGATGGTGGTCGCAGTCAGTGCGGCGAGGCACTGGATGCCGATATGCCCGAGGCCCCCGGCGCCGATCACCACACAGGTCGTGCCGGGATAGAGCAGCGGGATCGCCTTGCGCACCGCATGGTAGGCGGTGATCCCGGCGTCGGCCAGCGCCGCAACATCCGCTGGTTGGGTCGACGGATCGAGCTTCACGCAGGCCCGTGCCGAGGTCAGCAGGAAGTCGGCCATCCCGCCGTCGTGGTTGCTCAGGCCGGGGAAAAAGCTGTTACTGCAATGCATGTCGTTGCCGGCCCGGCAGGCCCGGCACAGCCCGCAGGAGGGCTGGGGGTGCAGGATCACCG
>JBHELN010000235.1:0-8564 GCA_046263115.1 Pseudonocardiaceae bacterium
GGTAGGCCGCACCGGGGTTGAACAGCCCCGTGCGGAACGCCCCCGGCTCGACGATCAGGAACCGCACCCCGCGCGCTCCCCGCCCCGGCGGCTCCGCCGGCTTACCGTCGCCGACGTCCACGTCCACCTCCTGACGCAGAGCCTGGGTCAGCCCCTCCAACGCGAACTTCGTCGCGCAGTACGCGCCGAACCCGGGCCCGGTGATCTGTCCGCCGACGCTGGACATCTGCACCACCGCTCCGCCGCCTCGGCGGCGCATGTGCGGCAGAACCGCCTTGGTCAGCGCCGCCGGCCCGAAGAAATGCAATTCGAACAGGTAGCGCAGCTCCTGGTCGGTGGTCTCCTCCAAAGCCCCGACCTGGGTACGGCCGGCGTTGTTAACCAGCACGTCGATCCGACCATGCCGGCTGACCACGCCGTCGATGACCCGCGTGGCGTCCATGTTCGTCACGTCCAGGGCGATGGCATGGGCCTGGTCGGGGTACACGGCGATCAGATCGTCCAGGGCCTGCGGACGCCGGGCGGTGGCGACCACGATGTCGCCGCCGTCGAGCGCCGCGGTTGCGATGGCGCGGCCGAACCCGCTGCTGGCGCCGGTGATCAGCCAGACTCGCTGGTCGGCGTCCCGACTGGTCATCGTTTCCGGGTTGCTGCCATGAGCGTCACGCATACACCCGCGCCGCGTGGCTGCGCAAACGCGCCGAGGCAACATTGGTAGGTCGGGAATTCGCCCGGTGCGCCCGAACATCGGTGCCACGGTGGGAGGATGTATCGGGTGACCACCACAGACGTTGATCGCTGCGGGCCGTGATGCCTTCCCTCTACGAGCTGCATTCGCATGGCGCATTGGAGTCGCCGGTGCTTCTGCTGGCCACGGAGAGCTGGACCGACGCCGGCCTCGGCGCGCAAGCAGCCATCGCCCAGATCCTCGAGACGGTACCGACGGAGGTGCTGGCCACATTCAATCCGGACGACTTGATTGACTTCCGATCGCGCCGTCCCATCGTGCGGATCTCCGATGGGGTCGTCGACGGCCTGAGCTGGCCCGAGATCCAGTTGCGGGCCGGTCGGGACGGCGCAGGGAGGGGTCTTCTCGTCCTGGTGGGACCGGAGCCGGACATGGCCTGGCATGCCTTTGTGCGGGCGGTGGTGGATCTCGCCACGAAACTACAGGTGCGGCTGGTCGCTGGTCTCGGCGCTTACGCCGCTCCAGTCCCCCATACCCGCCCGGTCAGGCTGATGGCGATCGCCACCAGACCTGAGCTCGCGGCCCAAGTAGGTGTAGTGCCCGGTACCGCCGAGATGCCAGCCGGGATCCAGACTGCGCTGCAGGAAGGTTTCGCCGCCGCAGGTGTACCCGCGATTGGTGTGTGGGCGCGGGTGCCACACTACCTGGCGGCTACCCCCTACCCGGCGGCTTCCGCCGCACTTGTCGATGCGCTGGCCTCCGTGGCGGGGCTGAAGCTCGATGCGGAGCCGTTACATGCCGCGGCCGCCGGCATCGCAGGCCAGATCGACGAGATCGTCGCCAATAACGAGGAATACCGGGTGCTGGTGAGCCGTCTCGAGGCGGCGTTCGATGACGAGCTGACGCCCCCCTCGGGTCTTCCCTCTGGCGACGAACTCGCCGCCGAACTCGAGCGCTTCCTGCGCGGCGAGTAGGAGGGTCTCTAGCGAGGCCACGGCTTGCGCACATCCGATAAAGTCGAACATATGTTCGACAACCTGCCGCTGTCCTGGAGCCGGCCATGAGCTGGAACAACCCGCCGGTGCGATGGGCAGACTTGGAGCGCGCGCTGTCTGGGCGGACCCGACCAGGACACCGCGACGGGGAACATCCCGGTGACGGTGGGGACAGCCCGGCATGGACACGTCATCGGGACCGGTACAAGCCCCCGCCGCTGTTATCGCCGGCTCAGAGCCGAGACCTACAGAACCAACCACGGATTCCGTATGCCGAGCTGCACTGTCACTCCAACTTCAGCTTTCTAGACGGCGCCAGCCACCCGGAGGAGCTGGTCGAGGAGGCTGCCCGGTTGGGCCTGGACGCGGTCGCGATCACTGATCACGACGGGATGTACGGGGTGGTTCGCTTCGCCGAGGCAGCCCGCGAGTTGGGTGTCAGGACCGTCTTCGGAGCGGAACTGTCCCTGCATCTCACCGCGGCCCAGAGTGGGGTACCCGACCCGGAAGGTGAGCACCTGCTCGTGCTGGCCCGCGATCCCGAGGGTTACCGCAGGCTGTCCCGGGTGATCAGCGACGCTCAGATCGCCGGAAAGGAGAAGGGGAGGCCGGCCTATGACCTCGACGCGGTAGCAGCCGCCGCGGGTGGGCATTGGGTGGTGCTCACCGGTTGTCGCAAGGCGGCGGTACGCCGGGCACTGGAACACGACGGTCCCGCGGCGGCGGTTGTGCAGCTACACCGGCTGATCGAGCTGTTCGGTCGCGATCACGTCGTCGTCGAGCTCACCGCCAACGGCCTACCCGACGACACCGAGCGCAACGACGCACTCGCCGTGCTGGCCGCGGCGCACGGGCTGGACACCGTCGCGACCACCGCCGCGCACTACGCCACCCCGTCCCGGCACCGGCTGGCCAGCACGCTTGCAGCGGTCCGGGCTCGGCGCAGCCTGGACGAGATGGACGGCTGGTTGCCGGCCGCGGCAACGGCGCACCTGCGATCCGGTGCCGAGATGGCCGAGAAGTTCGCCCGCTGGCCTGGAGCAGTCGAGCGGGCCGCCGCACTGGGCCGGGAATGCTCCTTCGACCTGCACCTGGTGGCCCCGGACCTGCCGCCATTTGCCGTCCCCGCTAGTCACACCGGGGCCAGCCACACCGAGGCCAGCTGGCTGCGTGAGCTCACCTGGCTGGGTGCGGCCACCCGGTACGGCAGCTATGACGAGCGTCCCGGTGCCTACCACCAGATCGAGCACGAGCTGGCCGTCATCGCGGAGAAGAACTTCCCCGGCTACTTCCTCATCGTCCACGACATCGTGGCGTTCTGCCGGCGGGCCGGCATCTTCTGCCAGGGTCGCGGCTCGGCGGCCAATTCCGCGGTCTGCTACGCGTTGGGGATTACCAGCGTCGACGCGGTGGCGATGGACCTGCTCTTCGAACGGTTCCTCGCCCCGGATCGGGACGGCTATCCCGACATCGACCTGGACATCGAATCCGATCGCCGTGAGGAGGCCATCCAGTACGTCTATCAGAAATACGGCCGGGACCGCGCTGCCCAAGTCGCCAACGTGATCACTTACCGGGCCCGCTCGGCGGTGCGGGACGTGGCCAGGGCGCTGGGCTACTCGCCCGGCACTCAAGACGCCTGGAGTAAGCAGATCGACCGGTGGGGACCACTGGGACAGGCCAGAGCAGAGACCGACATCCCCGAACCGGTGCTGGCGCTGGCCGCCGAGCTGGAGGGGTTCCCCAGGCATCTGGGCATCCACTCCGGTGGCATGGTGATCTGTTCTCGCCCGGTGGCCGAGGTCTGCCCAGTGGAGTGGGCCCGGATGGAGCACCGGTCGGTGGTGCAGTGGGACAAAGACGACTGCGCAGCCGCCGGTCTGGTCAAGTTCGACCTGCTGGGGCTCGGGATGCTCTCCGCGCTGCACTATGCGGTCGATCTGGTGGCCGACCACTACCGGCACCGGGTGCAGCTGTCGGATCTGCAGCCCACCGATCCGGCCGTTTACGCGATGCTGGCTCGGGCTGATTCAGTCGGGGTGTTCCAGGTGGAGTCCCGCGCGCAGATGGCCACCCTGCCACGGCTCAAACCGCGCTGCTTCTATGACCTGGTGGTCGAGGTGGCGCTGATCCGTCCCGGCCCGATCCAAGGTGACTCGGTACATCCCTACATTCGGCGCCGCAACGGCCAGGAGACCTGGGACTATGACCACCCGCTGTTGGCCAGCGCGCTGCGCAAGACGTTGGGTGTGCCGCTGTTTCAGGAGCAGCTGATGCAGATGGCCATCGACATCGCGGATTTCTCCGCCGCCGAGGCCGACGAGCTGCGCCGTGCGATGGGCGCCAAGCGATCCACCGAGCGGATGGAACGTCTCCGCGGGCGGCTTTTTGACGGAATGGCCCGGCATGGGATTACCGAAGAGCTCGCCGAGAAGATCTATGCCAAGTTGCTGGCCTTCGCCAATTTCGGTTTCCCGGAAAGCCACTCGATCAGTTTCGCCTCGCTGGTCTACTACAGCGCCTGGTTCAAACACTACTATCCGGCAGCGTTTTGCGCCGCCTTGCTGCGAGCTCAGCCGATGGGTTTCTACTCCCCGCAGTCGCTGATCGCCGACGCCCGCCGGCACGGCGTCACCGTTCGCGGCCCGGACATCAACGCCAGCGAGGTGCACGCCGGGCTGGAACCGGCCGCGGAGGGCGCGCCGGAGCAGGCGGTGCGCCTGGGGCTGGCCATGGTGCGCACCATAGGCGAGCCGCTGGCCACCCGGCTGGTGCAGGAGCGGGAGACGCACGGTCGCTATCGCAGCATCGCGGACATCACGCACCGGGTGGGGCTGAGCACCGCACAGGCCGAGGCGCTGGCCACCGGTGGGGTGTTCGACGAGCTCATCCCGCAACGCCGGCAGGCACTGTGGTCCGCCGGAGCGGTGGCCGCGCAGCGGCCGGATCGGTTGCCCGGTACCGCGGTGGGGATCACCGGCCCAGTGCTACCCGGGATGAGCGCGTTGGAACTCGCCGCCGCCGATGTCTGGGCCACCGGAGTGTCGCCGGACAGCTTTCCCACTGAGTTTCTCCGAGCCGACTTAGCCGCCCTGAGCGTGGTACCAGCTGCCGAACTATCGGATAAACAGGACGGCCAGCGGGTGCTCGTTGCCGGCGCGGTGACTCACCGGCAACGCCCGGCCACCGCGGGCGGGGTCACCTTCCTCAACCTGGAGGATGAGACCGGCATGGTGAACGTGATCTGCTCACCGGGTTTCTGGGTCCGGTACCGGACCATCGTGCGGTCCTGCCCAGCGCTGCTGCTGCGCGGCCGGTTGCAGATCGCCGAGGGGGTGATCAACGTACTGGCCGAGCACGCTGCCCCACTGGACATGCAGGTGCGGGCGAAATCGAGGGACTTCCGGTAGGTCTGGCGTGTCGAGCCCCCACGTCTCGCGTGTCGCGCCGCGGTGCACGGTGTGTCGCATTCAACTGTGCGTTCGGAAGGCGGTTCCAGCGGGTGCGCGGCTGGACTGACAGGGTGGAGACGTGCCAACGACAGACCACGAGCCCGTCAACGAGTGCCTCAACGAGCCCGGCCACGAGCCCGTCGAGGAGCCCGTCCAGGAGTGCGTCGACGTTGACTTCACCGACGCGGTGTTCGCTGACGAGGAGTGGGCGGGGCGCTGCTTCGTCGGCTGCCGGTTCACCGACGCCGACCTGCGTGGCCTGCGCCGCGGCTGCCGGTTCACCGACTGCGACTTCACCCGCGCCGACCTCGGCGCCTCGCAGCACCGCGCGACCGCCTTCCATACCTGCATCTTCCAGCGCACCATGCTGGCCGGCTCGGTGCTGGAGCGCTGCTCACTGCTGGGCAGCACGATCAGCGACTGCCGGCTGCGGCCGTGGACGCTGCGTGAAGTCGACCTGCGCTTGACGGCTCTGGGTCACGCCGATCTCCGAGAGACGGTGCTCTCCGGGCTCAAGCTCACCGAAGCGAACCTCGTGCAGGCCGACCTGCGGGGCGCGGATCTGTCCGGAGCCGACCTGACTGGGGCCCGGATGCTCAACGCCCGGCTCGACAACGCCGACCTGCGTGGGGCCCGGTTGGACGCCGATGCCCTGGTGCAGGCTCGGCTGTCCGGTGCCCGGATCGATATCGACACCGCTATCCGCTTCGCCGCAGCCAACGGCCTGCGGGTCGACCCAGGGCGCTGATGACCGCACCCACACCCACGCGCAGTGCCCGGATTGCCGCCACCGCCGCGGCGGTGGGTATCGGGGTTGCGGTGGCCGTCCAGGCCTGGATCAACGGGGAGCTCGGCCAACGGCTCGACGACGCTGTTGTCGCGGCCGCGTGCTCCAACCTGGGCGGGCTGGTGTTGCTGGTTGCGCTCGCTGCGATGGGACCTCGGGTGCGGCTGGGGCTGCGCCGGGTGCTCACCGCCGCTCGGGACCGTACGTTGCCCCGCCACCAGCTGTTCGGCGGGATCTGCGGCGCGTTCCTGCTCGTCTGCCAGGGGCTGACCGTGGCGACGGTTGGAGTGGCCGTGTTCACCGTCGCGGTGGTGGCCGGGCAGGCGGCCAGCTCGCTGCTGGTGGACCGGGCGGGCGTCGGGCCCGGCGGCCCGCAGCCGGTCACTGCGCGCCGGGCGGCTGGTGCAGGCCTCGCGCTGGGGGCTGTGATGCTGGCCGTTTCGCACCGGCTCGGCGCACCGTTGGCGCTGTGGTTTGCCCTGCTGCCCGTGCTGGCAGGGGCGGGTACTGCCTGGCAGCAGGCGGTGAACGGGCTGGTCGCGGCAACCGCGCGGGGTGGTGGTCCGGCGCGGGCCGGGATGTTGCCGGCCGCGCTGGTCAACTTCGGCGTGGGAACCGCCGCGCTGGCCATGGCCGCGGTAGTGGAGGTCGCGATACGCGGCGGGCTGTCCAACGCGATGCCCGACACGCCGTGGCTGTACGTCGGAGGTCCACTGGGTGTGTTCGCCGTGGGCGTCGCGGCGGCGATCGTCCCGATCACCGGTGTGCTCCTGCTGGGGCTTGCGGCAGTAGCCGGGCAACTCGTCGGGGCGTTGCTGCTCGACTTGTTCCTGCCGGCCGGACCCAGCCAGGTCACTATCACCACCCTCATCGGTACCGCGCTCACCCTGGTGTCGGTCACGGTGGTCGCGCTGCCCGGTCGTCGGCCGTGAGCCCGGGTGCAAAGATGCGTGTCGTGAACGCGATCGTGCTGGACGGCAAAGCGACCAGAGAACAGATCTTCGCTGATCTCAAGGCTCGGGTGGCAGCATTACGCAGCGCTGGAGTGACTCCCGGGCTGGGCACCGTCATCGTCGGCGACGATCCTGGCTCGCACGCGTACGTGCGCGGCAAGCACCGCGACTGCGCCGCCGTCGGCATCGCGTCGATCCGCCGCGACCTGCCCGCGACGACCAGTCAAGACGAGCTGTTCGAGGTGATCGACGAACTGAACGCCGATCCGGCCTGCACCGGTTACATCGTGCAGCTGCCACTGCCCAAAGGGCTCGGCACCGGCGCGGCGCTCGAACGGATGGACCCGGCCAAGGACGCCGACGGCCTGCACCCGGTGAACCTGGGCCGGCTGGTGCTCGGCGAGCCGGGCCCACTGCCCTGCACCCCGCGCGGGATCGTGGAGCTGCTGCGTCACTTCGACGTGCCGATCGCCGGCGCCGGCGTGACCATCGTGGGCCGCGGTATCACGGTCGGCCGGGCGCTGGGGTTGCTGCTCACCCGGCGCAGCGAGAACGCCACGGTCACCCAATGCCACACCGGGACCCGCGATCTGGCAGCCGAGGTGTCGCGCGCCGACATCGTGGTCGCCGCGGCCGGGCGACCAGGGCTGATCACTGCCGAAATGGTCAAACCGGGCGCCGCTGTCGTCGACGTCGGGATCACCCGCACCGAGACCGGGCTCACCGGCGACGTCGACCCAGCGGTGGCCGAGGTCGCCGGGTACCTGGCGCCGGTTCCCGGTGGAGTCGGGCCGATGACCAGAGCGATGTTGCTGGCCAACGTCGTCGAGGCCGCCGAGCGGGCCGATAAACCGTGACCCAGCGGACGAGCCTGCGACCCCAGCTGTGCTTCGGTGTGATCCTGGCCGTGGTAGCGGTGGGGATGGTGCGCATCACCCAGTACCACTGGCGGGAGGGTACTGTGATCATCGGCGGTGCTCTGTTGCTAGCCGCCGGATTACGCGCCATCCTGCCGCCCGAGCGCACGGGTCTGCTCGGGATCCGTCGCCGGACCCTGGACGTGTGCACCTACGCCGGGTTCGGGCTGCTGATGCTGGCCGTGGCGCTGACCATCACCGGCGGACCGCTGGCTGCCGGCTGACCGCGGCGATAGCCTCGCGCCATGGCACGTGAGGGCAAGATCGCGGTTATCGGGGCCGGCTTCTACGGTTCCACCACCGCGCAGCGGCTGGCCGAGTGCGACCTGTTCGACACCGTCGTGCTCACCGACATCATCGAGGGCAGACCCGAGGGCTTGGCGCTGGACATGAACCAGTCCCGATCGGTGGAGGGCTTCGAAACCAGGATCGTCGGTCAGACCACCGGTCGTGACGGCACTGGATACCACGCGATCGCCGGTAGCGACATTGTGGTGATCACCGCGGGGCTGCCCCGCAAACCGGGTATGAGCCGGATGGACCTGATCGAGGTCAACGCCCGCATCGTCCGGCAGGTCGCAGAGAACGTCGCCCGGCATGCCCCCGGTGCGGTGGTCATCGTGGTCTCCAACCCGCTGGACGAGATGACTGCGCTGACCCAGCTGGTCACCGGATTTCCCCGGCACCGGGTGATGGGTCAGGCCGGGATGCTCGACACCGCGCGGTTCACCCACTTCGTCGCCGAGGAACTCGCCGTCCCGGTGTCCTCGGT
>JBHELN010000236.1:0-10826 GCA_046263115.1 Pseudonocardiaceae bacterium
GCGCTGGGACACCAACGCCAGGTAGCCGCCGAAAAGCAATACCCCCCATATTGCCGCCTCGGCGACCAGCAATCGCCCACTTCTCCCCACCGCACGATCAAACCACGCCGAGGCGCCACTCAGTGCAGTCTGTTCCCCGACCGCGACGGGTTCGCCCGGAAGGCGGGCCATGCTTGGTTGATGACGGCGGCGGTGGGCACCGCGATGATGGCTCCGATAATCCCGGCATAATCCCGGCGAGGACGGTGCCGACGGCGAAGGCCAGGCCGATCGCAAGCGGGTGCAGCCGCACGTAGCGTCCGACGATCAACGGCTGGAGCAGGTGAACCTCGAGCTGGCTTTCGACGATCAGGATCCCCAGCAGGATCAGCGCGACCAGCCATCCTTGGGTGCCGAATGTGACCAGGACGGCCAAGCCGCCCGCAACCAGCGCGCCGACGAACGGAATGAAACTGCCCAGGAATACCAGCACGGCTAGCGGGAGCGCCAATGGCACGCCTAACAGGAACATGGCCAGACCGATCACGATGCCGTGAATGGTGGCGATAACCGCAGTGCCGCGCACATAACCAGTCGTGGTAACCCAAGCCGCCTGCCCGGCCGCGTCCGCTCGACGTACGTCCCGCGGCGGCAGTGGACTGATCAGCCAGTGCCAGATCCGTTCGCTGTCGTAGAGGAAGAAGAAGGTGATGAAGAGGGTGAGGATGAGGAGGGTGAAGAATTCGATGAAGTAGCTGGCCCCCGTGGTCAGGTATCCGACCGCCTCGCTCTGATGGCGCTGCAACCAGTCGGTCACGGACATCTCGATCTGATCGAGCTGGAGTTGAGCTGCGCCCGCCCATCCCAACTCCGTTCGGACCCGATGGACGGTACCGACCAGCTGCTGGATCAACGACGGCAATTGCTCGGCGAAGCGCACGCCGATCAGGTAACCGAACCCGCCCAGCACGACGACGGCGAGCAGCAGCGTCAGCAGTGCAGACAGCGGTCCCGGCAGCCGGCGGTGCAGCAATTCCGCGACCGGCCGCAGCAACGCGGCCAGCAGCACCGCTGCCACCAGGGGGATGACGACCAGCGACAGCAGCGCGAGCACCCGCACAACGCCATAGGCCACGATGCCCACCAGCAGCAGACGCCAGGACCAGGCTGCGGCGACGAGAAGGCTGCGCGGGATGGCGGACGGGATGTCGCCGCGCGGGGCTCTGCCTCGCGGGTTGCCGTTGCGCCGGAGGTGGACGCTGTCGGTTGGACGGGTCACGGTCATATCGTCGCCTTCAGGGGACGGGCGGGGCCGAATCCGAGCGAAGATCGTGCAGTACGCCGCCGTACCGGTTGACCACTCGTGCTCGCAGTGCAGGATCGGCCCGCGGCACCGGCTCGATGAAGATCTCGTCGAGGTCGGTGAACTCGCGACGCAACTGGCTGTCGATGCGCACGCACGCCCGTTCGACTTCGTCGGCAGACAGTGGATCGATGAAGTCCACCCGGGCACAGAGCAACACCCTGTCCGTGCCCGTCAGCATGGTGAGCAGATCGACCACCTGGTTGACCTCCGGAGTGGCGCTCAGCCGGGCGTAGACCGCGCGGACCAGCCGCCGATCAGCCTGCTGGCCGATCAGTAGCCGCATGTTCGTACGACCCAGCAGGTAGGCCACCGTCGCCAGGAGCACCCCGATCAGCAACGAAGCCAGCCCATCCCACAAGGCTGAGCCGGTGAGCAGGTGCAACCCGACCCCGCCGAAGGCGAGGAGCAGGCCGATCAGCGCAGCGGTGTCCTCGAGGAACACCGTCTTGACGGTGGGATCGTCAGTGAGGCGTAGGTACTCGAGCAGTTGCTGACCCTCTTCGCTTTGCTCGCGGCGGATCTGGCGCACTGCTTTCATCCAGGACGCGCCCTCCATCAGGAACGACAGCCCCAAGACGAGGAACGCCACCCAGGCGAGAGTTTGGTCCTCACCCGAACCCAGGATGGTGCGCACGCCCTCGAACCCCGAGAACAAGGCACCTGTGACGAATATCGAGACCGCGGCGATGAGCGACCAGAAGAACCGCACCTTGCCGTAACCGAATGGATGCTGCCGATCAGCTGGCCGCTCCGACTGCCGCAGCGCGGCCAGCAGCAGCCCCTCGGTGGTCGTGTCCGCGACCGAATGCGCGGCCTCGGCGAGCATCGCGGCCGATCCGGTCAACAGCCCCGCCACGGCTTTCATCACCGCGATCGACGCGTTGGCCGCCAATGCGATAACGACGGTTAGCGTGCTCTCCCCGCCGCCGGAATCACGCTGCTTGCTTTCCGCGCGGGATTGCGCCTGCGCTGTTCTCATAGGCCAATTCGCCGTCGCCGATCAGCGCGATGCCGCGCCGCCTGGCCGCTCATCCCTACGATCAGCACACCCGTGACCACCGCCAGCAAGGCGGTCCACTCCGCGTTGGGTGCGCGGAATAGCGATGTGACGAGCATCGCGATCAGGGCCACCACCGACAGCACACCGGCAATGAGCTTTGCCCGGTACAACTTGCTGTCGTCTTCGAGGCCCAAAGCGAACAGGTCGGCATCCTCGGGCAGGTCGGAGTGCTTACCCTCGAGTTCGGGTGGCTTCGGCATCGGTTGGCGTTCCCGTCGTTGCGCTTATCGCGGATGAATAGGCTGGCCGGACGACCTTCGCGACGCCGGCCGCGCGGTCCGCCGACAGCGACCGCGGCCGTGCCGACGCCGCCATGAGCTACGCCCCGGATCGGCGCGTCCACGGCTCCCTCCCGAGGCGGCGTTGTCTCGGCACACCGGTTTCCCCCAGTCAGGCCGGCCTAAACTCCGCACTCACGCGGTGCTGGCGACTCCGTGGTGACGTAGCGCCGCGTAGGTCATCGCATCCAACAGGGCCAGCCAGGACGCTTCAACCACGTTGCCGTGCACACCGACGGTCGTCCAGGACCCGGTGCCGTCGCTGGTGTCCACCAGCACCCGGGTCACCGCATCGGTGCCCGAGGTGCCCGGCAAGATGCGGACCTTGTAGTCGGACAGCGAAACGCTGCCCAGCCACGGCACGTGGGCACCCAACGCCTGGCGCAGCGCGCCATCCAGTGCGTTGACCGGACCGTTGCCTTCCGCGGTAGCGAGCACCCTGTCTCCCGCCACGTGAACCGTCACCGTCGCCTGGGCGACCACCGTGCCGTCCATCGTGTGATCGACGATCACCCGATAGGACTCCAGCTGGAATGGCGGCGCGGGCGGCACCTCGTCGACCTCCTGGCGCAGCAGCAGTTCGAAGGAGGCGTCGGCGGCCTCGAACGACCAGCCCCGCGACTCGAGGTCCTTGACCCGGGCCGTGACCACGCCGACCTCGGCCGAGCGGCCGGCCAGGTCCAGCCCGAGCTCGCCTGCTTTGAGCTCGATACTGGCCCGGCCGGCCATCTCGGTCACCAGCACGCGCTGTGAGTTGCCGACCACCGCAGGGTCCAGGTGGTTGTACAGCTCCGGATCCACTTTGATCGCACTCGCGTGCAGCCCCGCCTTGTGAGCGAAAGCCGACCTCCCGACGTAAGCCTGGTGGGTGTCGGGAGCGAGGTTGGCGATCTCGGCCAGCGCGTGCGAGGCGCGGGTCAGCTCGGCCATCCCGTGCTCGGGAAGGACCGGCATCCCCAACTTGGTGGCGAGGTTGCCGATGACGGCGAACAGGTCCGCATTACCTGTCCGCTCGCCGTACCCGTTGGCGGTGCACTGCACGTGAGTCGCCCCAGCCTGCACCGCCGCGACCGAGTTGGCCACCGCGCAGGCGGTGTCATCCTGGCAGTGGATCCCTACCCGGAAGCCGGTGCGGGCCACCACCTCGGCGACGGTCTCGGCGAGCTGAAGCGGCAGCTGCCCGCCGTTGGTGTCGCAGAGCACCACAACGTCGGCGCCGGCGGTCACGCCGGCTTCCAGCACCCGCAGTGCGCAGTCGGCGTCGAAGGCGTAGCCGTCGAAGAAATGCTCGGCGTCGAGGAAGACCCTCCTGCCCTCGTCCACCAGCAGCGCCACGGTGTCGGCGACCATCGCGCAGGCTTGCGCGACGTCCACCCGCAACGCCCGCTCCACGTGCCGGCGGTCGGACTTGGCGACCACCGTCACCACCGGAGCCTGGGACGCCAGGAGCGCTTGAACTTGTGGATCCTGTGCCGCTGTCAGCGCCGCGCGGCGGGTTGAGCCGAAGGCCACCAGAACCGCGTGCTGCAAATCCAGTTCGCCCGCTACGGCCCGGTGGAAGAACTCCGTGTCCTTGGGCAGCGCGCCAGGCCAGCCGCCTTCGATGAAGCCCACACCCAACGTGTCCAGCAGCCGGGCAACGGCGAGCTTGTCGGCCACCGAGTACGAAATCCCCTCTCGCTGGGCGCCGTCGCGCAGCGTGGTGTCGTAGAGGTGGAACTCGTCACCGAGGGGGGTGCCGGCGGGACTGGTGCGGGACATCGTCGAGGCTCCAAAGGTGTGCTGGCCAACAAAAAAGACCCCCCGCGGGATGCGAGAGGTCTGCGCGCCGGGCGATGGTGCTTTGCTACCCGGCGCGCTCGGCGATAATGACGCCACGACTGATCGTCGCGGAAGTGCTCATCACAGAACTCTTCATCACGCAAGTTCTGACCGTGTGGTGTGCCACGAGCGCAGTTTGGCATAGCCGGCGGTGGAACACCACCCGCAGCGCGTCACGGCGTGTGCACTTCGTCGGCGCCCGGCCATCCCAGCCACTCCCCGAGGGTGTCGAACACCGCGGTCGCGGCGCGCTCATCGAGTCTGAGCACGCAGCAACGGGCGACATGCGGATCGAACAGGATGGTGCCGTCGGTTTCTCGGGTCATCAGCAGATTGCAGAAGTTCGTTCCGCTGCTGTGGGTCGTGCACGTGACGGGAATCGCACGGCGTGTGCTGCTCATCGGCATTGCCTCCGGCCGGCATCCGGGACGACACGTAACTGCAAGCTTGATCAACAATACCAGGCGAACCGGTCATAATTCCCGGGGGTGAAATACCCGCAACGGCCGCAGTGACGTGCCGGGCGGGTTGGTGTCCGGGTGCGCCAGCTGATCCCGGCACCGGCTCGCTACCGTGATCCTATGAGCGACATCGTCGACGACAAGAAGCACATCCGCGGCACGATCGACCTGTCGAACGCGGTGTGGCAACGCGCAGCAGGCACCGAGCAGCTCGAGGGGCCCCATCTGGAGATCGCGTTCGTGCAGGACGGCTACGTCGCGATGCGCAGCTCGGAGAATCCAGTGGACTCCGAGACACTGATCTTCACACCGGCCGAGTGGGAGGCGTTCGTGCTCGGCGCCAAGGACGGCGAGTTCGACGTGCTCTGACGTGCGCTGACTGCGGCCGAGGCGCCCCGCTGTCGCCGAGTTCGACACCGGGGCCGGGCCGCACGCCGAGGGCAGCCGTGGTGTCGAACTCGCCGACGGGTAGCTGTGCGGCGCTAGAGGCCGGCGCGCTCCACGCGCTGGCTGGACGACACCAAAGCGGCCAAGCGGTCGCCGATGGCGTGGGTACCGCCGGGATGGGTGTGATCACGGGTGGCGAGGTCGAAGGCTACCGCGGCTTCCACCCGGCGGGCCGGCTCGTCCATACCCAGGTGGGCCAGCATGAGCCCAATCGACAGCACCGCAGCGGTCGGATCAGCGATGCCCTGGCCGGCGATGTCCGGGGCAGAGCCGTGCACCGGCTCGAACATGCTGGGATTGCGGCGGGTGACATCGAGATTACCGCTGGCCGCCAAGCCGATCCCGCCGGTGACGGCGGCCGCGAGGTCGGTCAGGATGTCGCCGAACAGGTTGTCGGTGACGATCACGTCGAACCGGCCGGGATCGGTGACCAGATGGATGGTGGCCGCATCAACGTGCTGGTAGGCCACCGTCACAGCAGGGTGCTCTAACGACACCTCCTCCACGATGCGCGACCACAGCGATCCGGCGTGGCTGAGCACGTTGGTCTTGTGCACCAGGGTTAGGTGTCTCCGGGGGCGGGCAGAAGCTCTGGCGAAGGCGTCGCGGACAACGCGCTCCACCCCGAAGGCGGTGTTGATGCTGACCTCGGTGGCGATCTCGTGCGGGGTGTCCTTGCGCAGCAACCCACCATTGCCTGCGTAGGGACCCTCGGTGCCCTCCCGCACCATTATCATGTCGATGCTTCCCGGGTCGGCGATGGGGCTGCGCACCCCGGGGTACAGCCGCGCCGGACGCAGGTTCACGTGATGATCCAGCTCGAAACGCAACCGCAGCAGCAACCCGCGCTCGAGGATGCCGCTGGGCACAGACGGATCTCCCACCGCGCCGAGCAGGATGGCCTCGTGCTGGCGCAGCTCACCCAGCACCGACTCGGGGAGTAACTCTCCGGTGGAATGCCAGCGCGCGGCGCCGAGATCGTAGGGCGTGGTCTCAGCATCGGGGGCGACCTCGTCCAGGACCTTGAGCGCTTCGCCGATCACCTCCGGACCAATCCCGTCGCCGGGGATCACCGCGAGCCGCATGAGCCACCTCCAGTGCCCGGCCCCCGCCGTGGGGACCCTCCGCAGCGGGCAGGTTACCCGCAGCTACACAGAGCACCGCACGGCGGATACTCCAAACGGGGACACTCGAACGGGTATGTCTGCCGACATCATGGACCGCCAAGGCGCGAGCCGCTACCGACCCGATCGGCTGAGTGGGCCGGGACCGACGGACCAGGGGGCCGAAGTGCATGGCGTAACAGTGTTTCGCGTGCACTACCCGAAGGTGATCGGGCGAGCAGTGCGGGCACCTACCGATGGTCCGATCGCCGCCAGCACGTCGGCCGGAACGGGCCGGTCCACCCGCAGCATCATGATCGCATCACCACCCGCGGTGGTCTGGCTGATCTGAGCCGCCTCGATGTTGATCCCCGCCTCACCCAGCAGCGTGCCGACGATCCCCATCACGCCGGGGCGGTCCGGGTATTCCAGCAGGACCGCCTCGCCTTGGGCCCGCAAGTCGAAGTTGCGGCCATTGACCTCGACCAGTTTGGGGACCTGTGCGGGCCCGGCCAGCGTCCCTGAGACCGAATACCCAGTGCCGTCGGCGAAGGCTCCCCGGACGCTGACCACGCTACGGTGGGTAGGACTTTCCGGCGCGCTGGATACAGCGATGGCCACCCCCCGGTCCTGGGCCAATCGCGGCGCGTTGACGAAGGTGACCTGTTCGTCCACGATCCCGGCGAAGATACCGCGCAGTGCCGCCAGCCGAAGTACCGAGACGTCCTCGGCGGCCAGCTCACCGCGAACGTCGACGGTCACTGAATCGGGCGAACGCGCAGTCAGGGTGGCCAGCACGGTCCCCAGCTTCTGGGTCAATGGCAGCCAGGGCCGGACCTCCTCGCCCACCACCCCGCCGCTGATCACGTTGACGGCGTCCGGAACGAACTCGCCGCGCAACGCCAGCAGTACACTGCGCGCCACATCGGTACCCGCCCGATCCTGCGCCTCGGCGGTGGAGGCTCCCAGGTGCGGCGTGACCACTACCTGGGGCAGCTCGAACAGCGGGCTGGCAGTGCACGGCTCGGTGCCGAACACGTCGATGCCGGCCCCACCGACCTGGCCGCTGCGGACCGCGTCTGCTAGCGCCTGCTCATCGACTAGCCCACCCCGAGCGGCGTTGACGATCAGCACGCCCGGCTTGGTCTTGGCGAGCTGATCGGCACCGATCAGCCCCAGCGTCTCGGCAGTCTTGGGCAGGTGGATGGAGATGGCGTCCGCGCGGGACAGCAACTCGTCCAGATCGACCAGTTCTATGCCCAGCTGGGTGGCTCGGGCCGGGGACACGTAGGGGTCATAGGCGATCAGATCGGTTCCGAAGGCCGCCAGCCGCTGCGCCACCAGCTGGCCGATCTTGCCCAGACCCACCACGCCGATAGTCTTGCCGGACAGCTCGACGCCGCTGAACGAGCTGCGCCGCCATTGCCCACTACGCAGGCTGGCATCGGCCGCTGGGATCCGGCGAGCCACTGCCAGCAGCAGCGCAACGGCGTGTTCGGCCGCCGAGACGATGTTGGAGATGGGGGCGTTGACCACCATCACGCCGCGGTCGGTGGCCGCCGGCACATCGATGTTGTCCAGCCCCACACCCGCCCTGGCGACGACCTTGAGCCGGGGCGCGCGGCTGAGTGCCTCGGCGTCTACTCGGGTGGCCGAGCGCACCAGTAGCGCTTCGGCCACCGCCAGCGCCTCGAACAGGTCTTGACGGTCGGTGCCATCGACGTGCTGGACGTCGAACTCGTCACCGAAGACGTCCAGCACCGATGGTGCGAGCTTCTCGGCGATCAGGATTACGGGTCGGCTCAGTGCGCTCACAACTATCCACTCTACTGAGGCGCCCACACCGCATTCAGCGGGCTCAGCCGGGGGCCATCAACGCCGAATTACCCCGCGGAGCCCGCTCGATGCGTGGTGCGAGACGTCGAATCAGCGCACCTCGATGACGGTGAGCACGCGCTCCAGGTGGCGCAGGGCCGCCCCGCTGCGGGTCGCGAGTGGATAGCCGTGCCGTAGCGCGGTGGCGGCGACATGATCTCTGCATTGTTATTGCGCAGCTCGGACTGCTTGATCGTTTCCGCCACGGAGTCCAGTGTGACTAGTGATAACGGTAGCGCTATGCGCCTAGCTCAGGCGGTGTCGGTGAGCGGGCGGTCGATCCAGGACATCAGTCCCCGCAACCGCGCGCCGACCTGCTCGACGGGGTGACGCTCTCCCTCCGCCCGCAGCTTGGTGAAGTTCGGTCGGCCGTTGTCGTCCTCGGCTACCCATTCCTGGGCGAAGCTACCGTCCTGGATTTCGGCGAGGATCCGGCGCATCTCGTCCTTGACCTGCGGCGTGATGATCCGCGGTCCACGGGTCAGATCGCCGTACTCGGCGGTGTCGGAGATCGAGTAGCGCATCCGGGAGATCCCGCCCTCGTACATCAGATCGACGATCAGCTTGACCTCGTGCAGGCATTCGAAATACGCCACCTCGGGTGCGTATCCGGCTTCGGTGAGCACCTCGAACCCAGCCTGAACCAGGGCGGTGAGCCCGCCGCAGAGCACCGTCTGCTCACCGAAGAGGTCGGTCTCGGTCTCCTCGGTGAACGTCGTTTTGATCACCCCGGCGCGGGTGCCACCGATCGCCTTGGCATACGACAGCGCCAGCGCCTGCGCGACGCCAGTGGGATCCTGCTCGACCGCAATCAAGCAGGGCACTCCCTTACCGTCGACGAACTGCCGACGGACCAGGTGCCCCGGTCCCTTCGGTGCCACCATGGCAACGTCCACATCGGACGGTGCCTCGATCAGTCGGTACCGGATGTTGAAGCCGTGCCCGAACATCAGCGCATCGCCCGAGTTCAAATTCGGTGCGATGTCTTGGGCGTAGATGGTGCGCTGCTTGGTGTCCGGCGCGAGGATCATGATGACGTCGGCCTCAGCTGCGGCTTGCGCCGGCGTGACCACCGGCAGGCCTTCATCTGCTGCTTTCGGGCGTGACTTCGATCCCTCGGGCAGGCCGACCCGGACATCGACTCCGGAATCGCGCAGGCTCAGCGCGTGCGCATGTCCCTGACTGCCGTACCCGATCACGGCAACCTTCCGGCCGCCGATCACCGCCAGATCAGCGTCCTGGTCGTAGAACACCTGTGCACTCATTCCTAGCTCCTTGCTGGCTGGATACCGCGTTCCGCATCCAGATCGCGGTCTGGGCAGAGGGGGGTCAGCGGAGGGATCCGGCGGTGATGGCGCGGGGACCGCGGCCTAGGGCGACCATGCCGGATTGAGCTATCTCCCGGATGCCGTAGGGATCGAGCATCCGGAGCAGGGCATCGAGCTTGTCGGCAGTGCCGGTGGCCTCGATGGTCAGTGCCTCCGGGGAGACGTCAACCACCTTGGCCCGGAACAACGCGACCGTCTCGAGCACCTGCGAACGCACCGTGGTGTCGGCCCGGACCTTGACCAGCAGCAGTTCCCGCTGCACCGCCATCGCCGGATCCAGCTCCACGATCTTGATGACGTTGATCAGTTTGTTGAGCTGCTTGGTAACCTGCTCCAAGGGCAATTCGTCGACAGCCACCACAATGGTCATCCGGGAGATGTCCGGGTTCTCAGTGGGCCCAACCGCCAACGAATGGATGTTGAACCCGCGGCGGCTGAACAGCCCGGCCACCCGCGCCAGCACGCCCGGCTTGTTCTCCACCAGCACCGACATGGTGTGTGTGGTCATGATCCTTCCTCGTCAAACAGCGGGCGGATGTCGCGGGCCGCCATGATGTCGTTGTTGCCGGTGCCGGCCGCGACCATCGGCCACACCTGGGCGTCCTTGCCCACCACAAAGTCGATCACGACCGGGCGGTCGTCGATCTCCATGGCCTGCCCGATGACCCGGTCGACGTCTGGCTCTGCCTCGCAACGCAGGCCCACGCAGCCCAATGCCTCGGCGAGCTTGACGAAGTCCGGGATGCGGGAATGGGTGCCGAGGTCGGTCTGCGAGTAACGCTCGGAGTAGAACAGGTTCTGCCACTGGCGGACCATGCCCAGGCTGCCGTTGTTGATCACAGCGACCTTGATCGGGATGTGCTCAATCGCGCAGGTCGCCAGCTCCTGGTTGGTCATCTGGAAGCTGCCGTCGCCGTCGATGGCCCACACCGCGACATCCGGCCTGCCCAACTTGGCGCCCATCGCAGCGGGCACCGCGAAACCCATGGTGCCCAGGCCGCCGGAGTTGATCCAGCTACCGGGTTTTTCGTACTTGATGAATTGCGCCGCCCACATCTGGTGCTGGCCCACGCCGGCGGTATAGATCGCATCGGGGCCGACCAGGGCA
>JBHELN010000237.1:0-3193 GCA_046263115.1 Pseudonocardiaceae bacterium
CTGCACTCCGCGACCGCCAGTTTGCTGGCTCCCTCGGTGATCAAACTGTGCACTTTCGTTCGGGTGCCCTACCGGGCGCGTGTCCCGATGACCCGGGCGGCATTGATGCACCGGGATCGTTACCGCTGTGGCTATTGCGGAGCCCGCGCGGAAACTATCGACCACGTAGTGCCGCGTAGCCGCGGCGGCGAGCACTGCTGGGAGAACTGCGTGGCCTGCTGCTCGTTGTGCAACCACCGAAAGGCCGATCGCCTGCTCACCGAGCTGGGGTGGAAGTTGCGGGTGGTGCCGCGCGCCCCGCGCGGGCAACACTGGCGGCTGCTGGCCACGGTGCCCGATGCCGATCCGCTGTGGTTGCCCTACCTCGGTGAGGTCGCCTGAGTTGGGCGCTCTTCAAGAGCTACCAACTCCGGCGGGAGCGACCGCTGACTGCTACCAACCCGCGGCGCGCTCGCGCACGTAGGGTGGGGCCCGTGGCAGACCTGCATGAGTTGACCGCCCTGGAGCAGGCCGCCGCGGTGCGCTGGCGCGAAGTGAGCCCGAGCGAGCTCGTCGAGCACCATTTGCGGCGGGTGCAGGACAGAGACGACCAGCTGGGCGCGTTCGTGACCGTCACCGCTGACCGGGCGATGGACGCAGCTCGAGCCGCCGATACGGTCGTGACCCGGACCGATCCCGCCGCACTGCCGGCATTGTTCGGAGTCCCGACAGCGATCAAAGACCTCACCGCGACCGCCGGCGTGCGCACCACCTTCGGATCCATCGTCTACGCCCAGCACCTACCGCCCGTCGACGACGATGTGGTGCGGTTCCTGGCCGCCGCAGGCACGATCAGCCTGGGTAAGACGAGCACCCCCGAGTTCGGGCTGACCTGCTACACCGAGCCGGCAAACTGGCCGCCCGCGGTCACACCCTGGGACACCAGCAAGTCGGCTGGAGGCTCCTCCGGCGGGGCGGCTGCCGCGGTGGCGGCTGGGCTGGTGCCTTTTGCGCAGGGCAGCGACGGCGGCGGCTCGATTCGCGGGCCGGCGGCGGTCTGCGGGCTGGTGGGCGTCAAACCCAGCCGGGGACGGGTATCCCGCGGCCCGGTGGCGGGCGATGTGACGTTGCTCTCAGTGCTGGGGCCGTTGGCCCGCACCGTCGAAGACGCCGCCGCGCTGCTTGACGCCATGGCCGTGCCGAGCCCCGCCGAACCGGTGATCGCGCCACCACTGCCGCCGGGGCAGAGCTTCCTGCAGCAGTGCCGCGTGGAACCTGGGCGGCTGCGCATCGGGCGCTACGCCGATTCTCCGCTAACGGGCGTTGAGCTGGCGCCGGAGTGCCGGCTGGCCTGGGAAGACACCGCCATCGTGCTCGCTGACCTGGGTCATGACGTGGTGGATACCACCTCGCCGTTCGACCCCCAGGTGTTGCTGCCAGCCTTTGAAAAGCTGTGGGCGGTGGGCGCGACGTCGGTGCCGGTGCCCGAGGAGGCTCAGGGTGCGCTATTGCCGTTTACCCAGTGGTTGCGTGGGCAGGGAGCTGCGGTTAGTGGACCGGAGTTGCTGCAGGTGATGGGGCAAGTCCAGGGCGCGGGCCGGGCCGCTGTCTCGGCGCACGCGGAGTTCGACGCGGTCCTCACGCCCATCCTGGCCCAGTTACCCCGGCCGATCGGCTGGTTCAGTTCGGTGTCGCCGCCAGAGAACTTCGAACGGCAAAAGCGTTTCATCCCTTATGCCGCGCTGTACAACGTGACTGGTCAACCCGCCGTCTGCCTGCCGATGCACTGGACCGAAGACGGGCTGCCGGTGGGGGTTCAACTGGTGGGCCGACCGGCCGGGGAAGCCAAGCTGCTCGCGCTGGCGGGCCAGCTGGAGCGTGCCCACCCGTGGGCCCACCGCCGACCGCCTACCTGGTGAGGCGCCGGTTGGCGCCGGTCAGCTACCGTGATCTCGTGACATCGCTGGATATCATCCTGATCCTGGTCGGCGTGCCGCTGGCCATTATGGTCACGTTGGGACTGCTGACGCTACGGCCGATGTTCGCGCGACCGCGCCGCTACCGTCCCGGCGACGACTGGAGGTATCCGCCGGTGTTGTGGACGGCGTATCCCGAGGCCTGGCGTGACGGCGTTGCCGCCCGCCGCCACCGTGGTGGATCCGGTGGAGCGCGTGGAGGTGCCCGTGGCAACTGGTGACGAGCAGCACGCGGACCCCGTGAGGCGTGGCCATCCGCAGGACGACGGACACCAGCCGGAACTCGCGCACGGTGAGGCTGTCGTCGGCACCGGACGGATCTCTGCCGCCCGGCAGGTCCGCCCGGTACTGCGCACGCTGCCGTTCAGCCGTTCGCAACTCGCGACTCTCGATGACATGCTGGTCCGGGCCAGCCGTAGCGCGAGCTTGCACTTCGGAATTTATCTCGGTGACCTGGGTCCCGACACTCGGACCCGAGCTGAGGAGCTGCACGATTCGCTGGGGGAACGGGCCGATGATGCCGTGCTGGTGGCTGTCTCACCTGGCCAGCGAGTCGTCGAGGTGGTCACCGGCCGCAAGGCTGCCAATCGGCTCCCGGACCGTGGCTGCAAGCTTGCGGTGGAGAGCATGATCTCCTCGTTCAAGGACGGCGATCTTGCGGGTGGTCTGAGCTCCGGCCTGCGAATGCTGGCGGATCATACCGATTCGTGACTGCGGTCGCCCGCGTCGCAGACGCGGGCAGCCAACGCCCGGACGACCCCCGCCCGCCCCTCTGAAACCAGCCGGCGCAGCGCGGGCGGCTGCGCACTACCGGCCTCGAGCCACGCGGTTGCAGCGTCCACGCAGCGCTGCTCGACGACCCACGAGGGAAACAGTCCGAGTACGCACGACTGCGCGCGCTCGGAGGTCCGCCGTTCCCACACCTCAGCGATCTCGGCGAAATACCGTTCCAGGTAGGGTGCCAGCAGCTGCTTTTGCGCCGGATGATTGAAACCCCCAATGATCGACTCGCTGATGGCATTGGGTAGCTCATCATCGCGCATCGCCCGCTCCCAGGCCCGTTCCTTGTCGGCGGGAGTGGGTAGCAGAGCCCGGGCCCGCTCGGCTTGCCGGAGCCCGGTCGCGGTGGGATCGCGGTCCTGTTCGGCGCTGATCTCATGCTCCGTAATGACGCCGTGAGCGGCGAGAGCCTGCAGCAACCGCCAGCGCAGGTCGGTGTCCACCGTTAACCCCTCGGG
>JBHELN010000238.1:0-25078 GCA_046263115.1 Pseudonocardiaceae bacterium
GGTCTCCACCGCCCACGTCGGCCGCAGACCGGTGGCTTCTTGAAGTTCGGACCAGAAGTCGGAGTCGGTGAACGTCGCCATGCCGCATTTGGTGTGGTGCAACAGCATTACCTCGGTGGTGCCCAACTTCCGCTGGCTGACCGCCAATGAGCGCACGACATCATCGGTGACGACGCCGCCCGCGTTGCGGATCACGTGCGCCTCACCGGGCCGCAGGCCGAGCAGCTGAACCGGGTCGAGCCGGGCGTCCATGCAGGCCACCACCGCGATGTGCATGCTAGGGGCAGACGGCATAAGGCCAGGGCCGGTACCAGAGCGGAATGAGTTGCGTTCCACCAGGTCCTGTATCGCCGTCACGGCTGTCTCCTCTGCTGCGGTCTGTGCTCCAGCCGGGGATCTTAGGCCAACCGCAGTCGAACCCAAGCGTCGACGAGCCATTCGCATCGCGCAGCCGCCTGGTACTGCGCGCACTGCTCGCGAACCCGTCGCATTCAGCGGGCTGACCGTGGGCTATCGGTCACCGATTACCCCGCTGCGCCCGCTGAATGCGGTCAAAAGGTAAGTTTCGGGGATGGACGAGAATAGGGCCCGTCGCGTTGTCGACGCGCTGCGCGAGCGCGGTGTGGACGCACATCTGGTAAGGCCTGGCGAGTACGAGAGTGGCGTGCGGGTGTCGCTCCCGGACGGGCGCGAGGCGCTCTGGGACACCGACGGCACGGCGAGCCTCGAAGCGCAAGTGATGCGCGACGGAGTCCTCGTCGGCTTCGTTCCGGTGATCGAAGGCTCCGAAGGCTTTGATGAGTCTCAAGTGGTTGACGCCATCGCCAGGACCGACTACGACCGACCGATCGCGCGCCAGCTGCGCACCACGCCGCCGCCCGGTCCGGCGTTGGCGCCCGAGGGTGGCTTGTTCCGCCGATTCCTCGACGGCTTCCGGTACCGGTAATCACCGGCTTTCGAAAACGGACTTGTCGGAAACAGCTTCCCGGACGATTGCCAGCGGAGCCTGTTCCTTCTAGAATAGATTTTCGTTGACTAAATGGTTACGGAAGTTCCCCATCGCAGAGATCTCGCGGGCACCATGCTCGACAGGTGGAGGCGGTACGGCGTGGGGAGGTGCTGATTTTGCTGATCCTCGTTCGCCATGGTCAGACGGCTGCTAATGCTCACGGGTTGCTGCTCGGCCGGGATGACCCGTCGCTTACCGAGATCGGTCGTCGGCAAGCGTGCGCTCTCGCCGAGGTTCTTCCGCGTCCGGCCCGGCTCGTGTCCAGCCCGTTACTGCGGGCTCGCCAGACCGCCGCCGTGCTCGCTGGGGCCGGGGCGGACGGTCTGGAGGTCGTGATCGACCCGCGCTGGATCGAGATGGACTACGGCGACCTGGATGGGCAGCCGGCTACCGCGCTGCCCGAACACGCCTGGCGGATGTGGTGGCAGGACCCGCACTTCGTACCCGCCGGGGGTGAGTCGGTCGCTGAGGTCGGGGCACGGGTGCGGCAGGCCTGCACCGAGCTGGCCGACGACGCCGCCCGCGCCGACGTGGTCGTCGTCAGCCATGTCTCTCCGATCAAGGCCGCGCTCGCCTGGGCGCTGGGGGTCGGAGACGAGGTGGCCTGGCGTATGTACCTCCTCGACGCTGCGGTGTGCCGCATCGACACCAGCGGCCCGTTCCCGCTGTTGCTGGCCTTCAACGAGGTGCACGCCGTTTCCGAAGTCGTGCCCGGCCCCTCTTAGTCACCCAAGGATCAGTCACCCAAGGACCCTGTCACCAAACGCCACCGCACGCAGCGTGGCGAACAGCCGGCCAGCCGATTCGTCCCACGTCGGCAGGGTCGCCGCACGTTGCCGGGCCGCCTCGCCCAGGCGTCGCCGGTAGGGTTCATCGTCGATCAGCCGCCGCAGCGCGGCGGAAAGCCCGTCGACATCTCCCATTGGTAACACCAGCCCCTCCCGCCCATGGGTAGCCAGATGCGGCAGGTTTCCGGCCCTCCAGCCGACGACTGGCAGCCCTGCCGCCATCGCCTCGCCGTAAGCCGTGCCGTAGGGCTCCCGGATGCTCGGCAGCACGAACACGTCGGCGCCGTGGTAGAGCGCGCCGACCTGCGCGCGATCGAGCGGACCGTGCACGACGACTCGCCCGGCCAGATCAGGGTGAGCGAGCCGAGCGTGGACGCGTGCCGCATAGCGCCGGTCGACGTCGTCGCGACCGGCCAGATGCAACGTGGCCGCGTCCGGGGGCAGCGCTGCGACTGCGGTGAGCAGCTCGAGCAGCCCCTTGCGCTGCACCCAGTTGCCCACGCACAGCACCGCCGCCCGCCGCCCGCGGCGCAGATCGCAGGTCACCAGTGGCGGTGGTCCCGCATCCCGACCAGGCGGCACCACCACCGCACGGGCCCGCAGGTCGGCCGGGAGCTGGGCGGCGAGTGCGGCGCTGGCCAGCACCAGCGCGGCTGCTCGGCGGTAGACGATTCGGTCGAGGCCGGCCTGCACCCGGGCGCGTGGCAAGCTGTGGTCGATCCCGCCAGGAGGCTGGTGCAGGATCGCGACCAGCGGAACCGCCGCTCGGCGCAGCACTAGCAGGGGCGCGAGAAAGGCTGCCGCGATGCTGTCCAGCACCACGACGTCGGTGCCCGCCGAGCAGGCTTGTCCGAAAACCACGCCGGCGCGGGCAGCCGGTAACGGGAACGGTAGCGCGGGGAAGGACACGAAGCGCAGCCGGGCGTCGTGCGCCGAAGCTGCTTCGGCCATCCGGCGGTGATAAAGGTAGCCGCCGGTCAACTGATCGGGGTCACCCAGCGTGATCAAGGAGACGGACAGCATGCGGGTCGTCCACGTCGCTCCGACACAGTTCGGCAGGGAAGGTCTGTTCGGTGGCGGTGAACGCTACCCGCTCGAGCTTGCGCGCGCACTCACCGTCGGCGTTGACTGCGAGCTGGTGACCTTCGGCCGGTACCCGCGCGTGGTCGTGGAGTCCGGCGGGCTTCGGGTGCGCGTGCTGCGTGCGCTGACTCACCTGCAGCACCATCCCGCTCACCCGCTGGCACCGGGCCTGCCAGCGGCGCTGCGGGGCGCCGATGTGGTGCACACGCACCACCTGCGCAGCGCGCCAAGCCGAATGGCCGCAGTTGTCACCCGGGTGTCCGGGCAGCGGTTGGCGGTGACCGATCACGGGTTGGGCGGCGGCGGTTGGGGTGGGTTGTTGCCCCGCTTGGTCGACCGGTTCCTGACCGTGTCGCGGTATTCGGCGCAGACGCTGCGTGCGCCGCCTGCCAAGACGACGGTGATCTACGGGGGCGCCGACCCGAGCCGCTTCCGTCCCGACGGCGCGGACCGGCGGGCCGGGGTACTGTTCGTCGGCCGGTTGACCCCGCATAAGGGCGTCGACCGGCTGATCCGGGCGCTGCCCGCGGGCGCCGAGCTGACGTGCGTGGGCACCGGCGGCCATGACCCGCAACCGCCAGACAGCGGCTACCTGCAACTGCTGCGCCGGCTCGCCTCCGGACGGCCGGTGACCTTCACCGGTGAGGTCCCGGAGCGGCAGCTGCCGGTGCTGTACCGCCGCGCCCAGGTGGTTGCGTTGCCCTCGGTGCAGCAGACCTGCTACGGCCGCCAGGTGGCGATCTCGGAGCTGCTGGGCCTGTCGGTGCTGGAGGCCATGGCCAGCGGTACGCCGGTGGTGTGCAGCCGGCTTGGTGGGCTGCGGGAGGTGGTCCAGGACGGCACGACCGGGTTCCTCGTCACCCCAGGCGATGTGGACGAGCTGCAGGACCGGATCGCGACGCTGCTCTCCGACTCGCGGCTTGCCGCCCGGATGGGCAGCCGTGCCCGCGAGCTGGTGCTCGACCGATTCACCTGGCAATCGTGCGCGGCCCGCTGCTTAGCGGCCTATGACGAGCTGGTTCACCGGTAATCGAACGCGGCGTGCAGCAGCCCTGGCTCGCCACGGTCGACCACGGCATAACCCGCCGCAGCGTCCTCGAAGGCGAACACATGGGTGGCGAGGGCCTGCACCGGCAGCTCGTCGAGCAGCCGACGGGCGGTGGCCCGGCGCCGGTCGCGGGTCCATACCCCGGCGAGCCGAGCGGGGATCGTGCTCACCTGAGTGCTGCGGATCGTCAGACGTCTCCGGTGGAATTCACCGCCCAGCGGCAACGTGACCGGTCGCAGCCCGTACCAGGAGGCGACCAGTGCGGTGCCCTCATGGGCCAGCAGCGGCAGGGCGGCGGCGAGCGCCGCCGGGTTGCCGCTGACCTCGATAACCAGCGGCACGCCGGCGCCGTCGGTCTCTGCGGTCACCAACCGCTCGAGGTCGTCGGGAAACACCGCGCGGATCCCGAGCGCCGTTGCCACCTGCCGCCGCCATGGCTTGGGCTCGGCGGCCACTACCCGGGCCCCGGCCTGCCGCAGCAACGCAGCGGTGAGGATGCCGACCGCGCCGAGGCCCACCACGACGACCAGCTGCTCGAGTACCTGCCCGGCATCGAGCGTGATCTGCAGCGCGGTCTCCACCAGGGGGAACAGTGTGCCCAGCCGGGGGTCGACGGCGCCCAGCGGCACGGTGTCCGTAGCGTCGACCACGAACAGGTCCTGGTGCGGGTGAAATGCGAAGACGACATGCCCCACTTCGATGCTCGCCCGGGACCGCTCGACGTGACCGACGCAGCTGTAGCCATAGCGAAACGGGTAGCTGAATCGGTCCGTGAGCGCAGAGATCGATGAGTCGAGCGGAAGCTGCGGGTCGATCTCGCCACGGTAGGCGAGCAGCTCGGTGCCGGCGCTGATACCGGAGTACAGCGTGCGCACCAGCAGCTGCCCGTCGGCTGGTTCGGGCACTCCCAACTCGCGAACCTCGACCGCGCGGGGAGCGACGAACGTCACTGCCCGTGCCCGCACCGTGCCGCCTCCTCGCCACTCACACGAGCAGCCTATTCGACGGTGAGGGGCAGCCATGGGTCGGCGCACAGGATCAGATCCTGGATGCCGTACTCGTCGAGCAACGAGACCTCCGCGAGCCGGCCGGGCTGCAGCCGCACCAAACGGCCCGACTGCGGGACATAGCAGCGGTAGCCAAGTTCGGCGCACAGCCGCGCGAGCAGCCGGCGTAACTGCGCCGTACCCGGCAGGACCTCGATGACGACGGTCGGCCGGTGGGCCCGCAGGTGGTCGTCGGCGGCGGCCAGCAGCGCGTGCTCCTGGCCCTCGACGTCGAGCTTGAGCAGGTCCACCCCGGCGAGCAGCGTCCGTACGTCGATGGCCGGCACCTCGATCGCCGATGTGATGAGACCGGCCATGTCTTCCGGCAGCTCACCATCACCGTCGACGAAAGCCACGGTTGGCGCCCGTAACTGGTCATGTGGGATGAGCAGCCGGGCGGTACCAGCCGCCGGGTCGGTGACGGCGGCGCCCGCGACGAGCGTGACCGAGGTGATTTTGTTGAGGACGAGGTTGGCACGGCACAGCGACAACGAGGTCGGGTGCGGCTCGACCGCGGTGTAACGGACGCCGGGTGCGGCCCGCATTCCCTGCACGACGTAGTAGCCGACGTTGGCTCCCAACTCCAGGACCGCCAAGGAGTGGCGGCACAGGTATCGCCACCATGGCAGCAGCTCGGGCTCCCAGCCCTGCTCGCCGAACCAGTACAGCTGGGCCAAGACCAACGAATCCGCGCTGGCGAACCAGCGTGCCGGATTGTCTGCCAGCTGGAATGTCTGAACCGCCGGAGGTATGCCGCCGTGGCGCAGCGCGGTGAGCAGTGCGCGGCGAAAGCGACCCCGCAGGGTGGTCACGGGTGCCGGCGGTGAAGTCCGCAGCCGGTCGGCCACCGGGCCGGGCAGCCTGCGTACCACCGCGCGCATCACCCGCCGCCCGGCCGCCCGCATCGGCCACGGCATCACAATGCGCACAGGTACTCATCCATTCGGAATTCGGCCATGCTGAATTTAGTGCCGCATCTTCCTCTAACGACATGATATTCTCACGTTAGAGAGATCGGCGACGTTTCGTCGACCGGAGCTGGGTGGATAGTGTGCATGAGTTGGCCCGGGTAGCGCTGCCTACCCAATTCGGTGAGTTCCAGGCCAGGGCATTCGAGGTCTCCTCCGGGCTGGTCTACCTCGCTCTGATCAAGGGCGACGTGGTGGGCGGGGACAACGTCTTGACCCGGTTGCACTCCGAGTGCCTGACCGGCGATGCCCTCGGTTCGCTGCGGTGTGATTGCGGTGTCCAGCTTCGCCTCGCACTGCGCAGAATCGCGACCGAGGGGCGCGGCCTGCTGGTGTACGCCACCGGGCACGAGGGGCGCGGCGTGGGACTGGTCAACAAGCTGCGGGCATATGTTGAGCAGGATCGCGGCGCCGACACCTTGGACGCCAACCGGCGGCTCGGGCTTCCAATCGATGCCCGCAGCTACGACGATGCCGCCGCGGTGCTGCACTCTGTCAGGGTCGACTCGGTGCGACTGCTGACGAATAACCCGGCGAAGGTGCGCGGCCTGTGCGCGGCGGGTATCACGGTCGGGGGGATGGAGCCGCTGCAGACCGCCGCGCACCACCGCAACCTCGGCTATCTGCGCACCAAGCAACGGCGGCTAGGCCATGTCGAGCCTACCGGGCAAGCGCTGGACACCGCGCCGGCGGCGCCTCCGGACGTCAGCGGCCTGGTTGGCAAGGTGGACCCGCCTGCCGACCGACCCTATGTGGTATTGACCTACGCCCAGACCGTCGACGGGCGCATTGCGACCGCCGTTGGCGACTCGGCGTCGCTGTGCGGCCATGAAGAGCGCTGCGTCTCCCACGCACTGAGGGCGGCCTGCGATGCGGTGATGGTCGGCGTGGGCACTGTGCTGCGGGACGACCCGCAGCTGATCGTCCGCCTCGTGCCCGGTACGTCGCCGTTGCGGGTCGTCCTCGACTCCACATTGCGGATGCCCTCCACAGCGCGGATGCTCGACGGGGATCCGGTCACCATCGTGCTCACCACCGACCGCGCCGCTGAGCGCGATCGGGAGCGGCTGCGGGCGTTGGGCGCCGGGATCCGGGTGATCCCGGAGGGCCCCGCCGGAGTCGACCTGCCCGCGGCGCTGCGGGTGCTGCGGGAGCTCGGCGTGCGGACGCTGCTGGTCGAGGGCGGCGCTCGAGTAATCACGGCACTGCTCGGTGGCCGGCTGGTCGACCGCCTCGTTGTCAGGACCGCTTCGAAGATCATCGGCACCGGGATCGAGGCGGTGGGTGACCTCGGGGTTGCCCGAATGACGCAGGGCATCTCGCTGCGTAACAGGTGCATGCATGTCACCCCAGACGACGTCATCATGGCTTGGGACCTCGCCTGATAGTTCTCAGCCCCAGCCCAACTCGCGCCCTAGGTATTCCTGCAGTCGAGCATTATGGGGACGGTAGAAATCTGCCAGCAACGAACGGACAGTCGAATCGAGCCTTGCCGGGCTCGCGCGGTTGAAACGCCGCGCCAGGATATCGGCGTAGTCATGGGCGGGCAGCCCCAAATAAGCCTCGAGCTCCATCATGATCTGCCGGGCAGTTCGGAGCTGACCCAGATCCTCCGTCACCAGTATCTTCACGTTTTCCGCACCATAGGTCGCGATCCAGCCACGCAACAGGTCGACATACATCCCCGGGCCGATGTACTCAGTTTGCTCGCCGCGCTCATGGGCCGCCATTTCGGCTCGTATGTCCTCCTCGAAATGGCCGATCTCAATGCCCAGGTCGTGCCCGCGTCTGGAGAAACGTTGGTACATGCGATGGTGTGAATAGGCGCGATCTACCGGATTGCGCAGCAATACGATGAGCTTGATGCCGGGCAGATACCGGTATAGCAGTGACGGTGCGACGTCGTGAAAGGTATTGGCACTCGCCTCCCCCGTGATGTAGTGACGATCCGGTCGGCGATTGACCACAATGGTCGTCGGGCCTGATGCGCCGGCCTCGTCTGAGGCCTCCCAGGTGAACTTCAGCGGCCCACGATAGTCGCACGTCGGGAACAGAGCGAAGTACTCCTCGATGTGGCGGGCGATGTAATCAGCAGAATGTTGCCCGAAAAAGTCCGGCTCCTTCTTGGCGCACGGCAGCACCCCGGGATTGTCGAGGATATATCGGTACAGAGACGACGTGCCGCATTTGTTGGCGCCGATGATGAAAAAGCTCGGCCGCAGGTGCTTGGGCCTCACGGCAGAAGCTCCGCACAGGCAGCCAGCACCGCGTCCACGGTGATGCCGTCCATACACGGCGGATGCAGCGGTACCCCACAAGGTGGGTCGAAGATGCAGTCGCAGGGGCTGCAGGGAAGGGATACCCGGGCGAGCCGGTACCTGTCCGGCGAGGACCACGGGCTCCATTGCTGGACAGGCAGCGGTCCGTAGAGCCCGACAACTCGGGTGCCGACCATGGCGGCCAGATGGAGCGGACCACTATCGATACCGATGACCAGTGATGACCGCCGGTACAACGCAGCCAACGCACCCACTGTGAGGCGACCTGCCAAGCCGAGACACGAGGCTTCGCTCGTGTCCACGATCGCTTGCACCAGCGCGTCTTCCCCGGGTCCGCCCGGCACCAGGGGGGTTATCCCGTACCGGCGCCGGATTTCGATTCCCAGCCGTCCCCACCGGGTCGAGTCCCAGTTCTTCAGCGGCCATCCCGACCCCGGTTGGAACACGATTGGTGCCGGCCCAGCGGAGGGCATTTCCGACAGGATGCGCTGGACGAGGGTCTCTTCTTCCTGAGAAGGTAAGAATGGTACCGGTGCTCTGCTGAGAACGGTGGCACGCACACCGTTGCGCCCGGCTGCGGTCAGGCCAAGGCAGCGGGCGGCTTCCTCCATGAGCCCGAGAGTTTGGATGACGGCGTGGTGTTCCTCGCGAAGCTGGACGGCATGAGTCAGGAAACGCGACATCCCGGGCACCGCATAGCCGACCCGAAGGGGAATCCCCGCCAGCTTCACCAAGGTCCCGGACCACGGGTCATCCGGGCGGCACAGCACGGCAAGGTCGAAGCGGTCCCGCAGAGCGTCCGCGTTGGCGTTCGCCACGTCGTCCCAGTCCTCGACCGCAGGCACTGACCTTAGCGGCGGAAAGGGCAGCACCAAGGTCTCGTCGATATCAGGGCAGCGGCGTGCCACGTCCGCGGTCGATGGGGACAGCAGGAATGCCAGCTGGGTTCCGGTAAAAGCTGCGCGAAACGCAGTCGCCGCCGGCAGCGTCAAGAGCACATCCCCGAGGTGATCAGGACGTGCGATGAGGATTCGCACAGTCATGTCACACCACGTCATATCCGTACGCTTGTACAACATCCGTGTCGACGGTGTTGCGAACCAGATCCAACACTGATCCGGGTAGCTCGCCCAGGCGCGCGTCGGGATCGTGGCTGTTCTTGTCGAACGGGAAAGACTCCAGCAACTGGGAGCGGCTTTGCCCGTCGATCCCGGCGCGCAAGTACCGTTGCGGGTCGACGTAGCTTGCGTGACGCCGCTGCAGGTCCCACAGCAACCGGCTACGGTCCAGGGTCACCCCGAACGCCGTGTGAAGATCCTCGAGCCGGAAGAGCATGGCAGAGCGCTCCTTTGACAAAAGCTCGAGGTAGCTGCGGTACAGCAGGTTCCACTGCCGTACCGCTGCGATGATTTCCTCGTCGTCGAGGTCGGAGAGCTCGGCAAGTGGTGGATCGTCGTACCAGTGCTCGAAGCGCAGGTAACTGGCGAGCCATGAATACACATTCCTTACGCTGATCGCGTATCTCATCGTGCCGGCATCCACGGCGGCCCGGACTGTTCTCAGCTCTGCAGCAGAAATTCGCGTAGAAACGTCAAGGTTCTGGCCCGGCGCTTCCCAATTCTCGCCATGCCAGGTCAAGGGCGTGTCGGCGGGGGCATGTTTCCACCGTCCGATGTTCACCAGGACCCAGACGTTGGTGAAGTTCTCTTCAAGGGCGAACTTGACGAGATTGGTGCCGGTGCGCATCGCCCCTTGCTGCTTTACGAGCACAGTGCCGCTATCGGCGGCGCTGATCGCAGGCGCCGCGTAGGCTTCGGCGTGTGCCCGGTGAGACATCGCGTCTTGCTGACTTCTCGCAGCTCCATGTCGCCGTGATCGGCGACCTCATCGCCGATCACTATATCTACGCTGAGCCCAGGCGCTTGTCTCGTGAAGCTCCAGTCATCGTGTTGCGCCATGCCGGCGAGCGGATCGGTGCCGGTGGCGCAGCCAACGTGGCTCGCAACCTGCGCGCTCTGGGCAGCGGTGTCCGAGTGCTCGGGATCGTGGGCCGGGATGAGCAGGGCGGCGAGCTGCTGCGACTTCTCGACGAGGAGTCGGTCGATACAAGTGGAGTCCACACCCTCGATGGCTACCAGACGCCGACCAAGACTCGGGTGCTCGCCGCCGAACCGCGTCGCAACCTCCAACAGGTACTGCGCATCGATCGAGAGCCGGACCGAACGATCGAACCACCGGTCCGTGAGGCCGTCGCCCGTGAGCTCGCCGCGATCGGCGGCGTGATCGACGCAGTGATCGTCTCAGATTATGAGTACGGTCTTTGCGATGTCGAGATCGGCGTCGCGGCCGGCGCGCTTTCCCGTGCCGGCAAAATCGTGGTGCTCGATCCACGGCGCGAGGTGCACAATTTCAGCGGCCTTACCGCGCTGACACCCAACGTCGATGAGCTGGCAGGCTTCACGAACGCCCCGCCTGATCGTCTCGACGATCGGTGGGAGCTGGCGAACTCGGCGAAAGCGCTGCTGGATAGTTCCGGTTGCCGGTTCCTTCTGGTGACCCGAGGCAATCTCGGTATGGCCCTGTTCGGTGAGGGGCTGCCGTGGGAGGGAGCCAACGTCGAAGCCTGGGGAACGAGCGCGATCACCGATGTGTGCGGGGCCGGAGATACCGCCGCGGCGGTGTTCACCCTCGCCCTTGCTGCCGGGTATCCGGCTCTCGAGGCGATGTATCTCGCCAATGCCGCGTCGGGAGTCGTCGTGCTCGAGCACGGAGCAGCGGTGTGCACGATCGGTGCGCTGGAGAAAGCGCTCCCCGGCACATCGACGCCGGTAACCTTGCCCGATGCGAGACGGCAGCCTCATAGCGCGCCATGAGCTGGGCGACCGTCTGTCCTTGCTGCGAGCCGGCGGTGAGGTCGGGCGCATCGTCCTGGCCAACGGCTGCTTCGACCTGTTGCACGCGGGCCATGTCCGCTATCTCGAAGACGCCCGGTCGCGTGGCGATTTTCTCATCGTGGCACTGAATTCAGACCACTCGGTGCGGGCAATCAAGGGCCCGGGTCGGCCGTTGATGCCGCTGGCCGAGCGAGCCGAGATCGTCGGGGCGCTGCGCTGCGTCGACGCAGTCACGCCGTTTGACGAAGCTGATCTCGAGACGACGCTGCGACTGTTGCGGCCGGACGTGCACGCCAAGGGATCCGACTACACCACCGTGAGCGTGCCCGAGGCTGCTACCGACCGGGAACTCGGCATCGAGATCGCCATCTGCGGTGATCCCAAGAATCACTCGACTTCCGACCTGCTGCGGCGCATTGCCCGCCAGACCTCCGATGACCCGGTGAAGCTGCCGTGAGGACGCGGTTCAGCACACGAAACGTACGAACGACCGAGGACCTGGTTCGGCATTTCGACGGCCTGGCCCCGCATTACCACGAGGCTCACGGCTGCGCCGAGAGACTGCTCTCGTACCGTCTGGGAATCATCCGCGGGTTGCTTGCGGGAGCGCAGGGCGGGACGCTGCTGGAGATCGGCTGTGGGACGGCCATCCACCTGCTTGCTCTCGCTGCGCAGTTCGCTCGCGCCATTGGCACCGATCTGTCTCCCGAGATGGTGAACGTCGCCCGCCGCCGCGCGGCGGATTCGCCGCGCGGCGACCGCGTCTCGATACGCGTCGATCCCGCCGAGGAACTGGTGACAATCCAAGACTGCTCAATCGACGTCGTGCTGTGTGTGGGGGCGCTGGAGCACATGCTGGAGAAGACTCGGGTCCTTCGCCAAGTGCACCGGGTACTCAAACCCGCAGGGATGTTCGTCGTCCTCACGCCGAATGGCGGCTATTGCTGGTACCGGTACGTGGCGCCGCTTTTGGGGCTCGACGTCCGGCACTTGTCCACCGATCATTTCCTCACTGCGGGCGAGCTGGAACGACTCCTGAGCGGCGCCGGGTTGACGATCGTGGCCCGCCGGCATTGGCGCTTCGTGCCTCAGGGCGACCTGCCGCGCGGCTGGGGTCCGGTACTCCACGTGCTGGACTGGTGCGGCGAGCGAGTCGGAATCGGATACCTCAGAGGCGGCATCGCGGTCGCCGCCATCCGCCCCGACGGCACAACCCGTTAGTCGCTGAACTTGGCGCCGAGCGGCCGCCGGTAGGCGGCGCTGGCGTTCGCGTCCTCCCAGATCGTCACCTCGAGAGCGTCGACGTTAGGCGCGGCCACCAGCAGCCGATCGCTCAGGATCCGGGAGAAGTGCTCCACGCTGGGGTTCAAGCCCTCGAATTCGGGCAGCTCGTTGAGTGTCCGGTCCTGGTAACGCTGCACCAGGCCGTCCAACTTACGGTCGATCTCGTCGATGTCGAGCAGGAAGCCATGGCGATCCAAGCTCGTACCTTCGTACCGGGCCTCGATCCGGTAACGGTGAGAGTTGAGCGTATTCTCCCGGCCCCAGTCGCCGCCGACCAGGAAATGCTGGGCGATGAGCTCCCGGCGCACGGTGACGCTGTACCGCGGCTGCATTGACGTCACGTCTGGCCTCCCATCAGGCGTCGCTTGCATCTCGTTCGCATCAACTCTTGCAACGGTCGCCAGCCGATGACCTGGATACCATTTCTGCGCAGGTGACGGGCGAGCCTGCCGTCGCGGAAAGTTTCGAAGTCTGCCACGCGTTGGCGCCAGTCTGGGGCGATTGCCCGCAGTTCCGGGGTGTCCCGGGCTGGATGGGTGATCAGATAGGTCAGGCCGGGCGGCAACTCGTCGAACAGCTGCATGGTCACATCCAGCCGGTGCGTGGTCGGCTCGTCCAACGGCATGTGTCTGAGGTGGTCGAAGACCGGCAGTCCCTGCCTTTCCCATCCGGCGATGGCTTCCTCGGACAGTGCTGCCACCCACTGCGGCTGGCGGGTCATCAGCACCGGGAGCTGCCGGTTGAAGCCGACGCTGACGTACTGATCCGCCAGTGAGGTGTGCAGCATGGCGAACATGTGGTGGTCGATGTGAGTCAGATCCAGCCCCGCCGCCAGCGCACGGTCGACTTGGGTCTCCGCCTCCCGGTAGACGGCGGCCGGGTCGATGCTGCGCCACTGGTCTTGATTGCGGTAGAAGTAGCCCTCCTCGTCCAGCAGGCCGGATGCCGGATCGCGGGTGGAGATCGGACCCCAGCGATAGCCGTCCCATTCGCTGGTGAGCGTCAGGTGCACGCCGACGTCAAGCTCGGCGTCGTTCCGGCAGCCGGCTGCCACCGCGGGAAACCAGGGGCAGGGAACCATCACCGATCCGGCGGAGACCACGCCGCCGGCTGCGAGTTCGAAGAAGGCTCCGATGGTCGCCTCGCACATGCCGACGTCGTCGGCGTGGATGATCACGACGCGATCGTCCGCCGCGAAACCGAGCTCGGCCAGCGCGGGGTTGTACGTCACGGGATGGCACCAATCTGATAGACGGTGTCGGTGACCTTCCCCACGGCCACGGGGAATCGTCGCTGCAGCATGAGAAGGTCGTCAAAGGTCAGCTGCCAGCGAGGATCGTCGTTGACCGTCCAATCCATGCCGCGCTGATCTGTCAGGATCCGACCGCCCGGCCGGAGGCACCACAGGTAGTTGTCGAACATCCGGAAGAAATGGTATTTGCAGCACGCAAAGCTGGCCAGGTTGTTGTCGACGATGAAGTCGTACCGATTCGCGATGGTGATGATGAATTCCCGGCTGTACTTGCTCAGGAAATAAACCGTGTAGTTGGCGATCCGCAGCGAGTCGGCGAGTTCCTTCTCCCGGTGGCTCACCGTCAGGCCGTCCACGAGACGGATCCGGCCGGCGAATCTCTGCGCGAACCGCGAGTTGCCGACGCCGACGTGGAGGATGCACCGCTGCTGCAGGTCCATCCCTTCCAGAGCGTCCTCGATACTCGCCTGGTCGACCGTCGTCTCCTCCCGGGTGTGATCAATCCAGATCGGAATATCGGTGGCCAGGCCAGGGTGCTCCAGCCGGCCGCATACCTCGGGACAGGAGTCGTACCGGCTGGGCAGATCCGGGGTGCCCATCACCGGTCCGCCTTGCGGGCGACGAGCAGCCGGTAGTGCACGTCCGCCGAGCCGTGCAGCCGCTCGAGAGCGATTCCCCCGAGGTAGGCGGAGAGGACGGTGCGCATCGGGGGCAGGGGCAACCTCCGGTGCAGCAACGAATACGTCAGCTCGAGGCGGTCGAGGATCTCCTGGCGGCGCGGGCGCATCAGAGCGCTGAGGTCCTCCTCGCGGACGAGCGATAACCCCGCGCGGTCGAGCCCGTTCCGGTAGTCGTCGTAGGTCCAGTAGCGGGCGCAGCCCCAGTGCCTGCGCAGCAGCTCGGCCTCGACCGGCCGGTGGCAGTCGAGATCGCACGCGGCCATGTCGTCGAGCACGAGTAGTACGCCGCCGCGCGCGAGTGCACCCGCCAGGTTGGGCAGCGTGCGGTCGAGATTGGGGGAATGGATGAGCGACTCGATAGCGACGACCGCGTCGAAACCGGTTCCGAGCGGCCCATCGTAGCTTTGCAGCCGGAACTGGCAGATGTCGGCGGTTCCGCGCCGGCGGGCCTCGCGCCGCGCCACGGCCAGCTGGACCCGGCTCAGCGTGATGCCCTCATACCGGCCACCGATCCGGGGCTGCCAGTGGAAGATCGTCCCGCCGAAGCCGCAGCCCGCGTCGAGCACCCGGGGTTCTGGCTGCAGATCGGCCACGGCCAGCATCCGATCATTGACGTACTCGACACCCGCCGTGCGGCTGTTGGCATCGTCGATCCCCAACCGCTTGTGCATGGTGAAGGACGCGAAGCGGTCCCGGTAGGACAGCCAGTTCGCGAGCTGGACGTAGCGGGACAGCCAGTCGTAGTACTCGGGGAGCTGCTGGTGGGTGATCACAGCGAGGTCTCCTTGCGGCTACGACGCTGGTGGGAGGCTACTAGGGAGCACAACAAGTCGCGAGCGTACGCGAAGGACTGGTCCCAGGTCGGGTGCTGGGCGGCCCGCCGTCGAGCTGCCAGCCCCATCCGTAGCAACAGCTCGCGGTCGGCGACCAGCGCCCGGAGGTGCCCGCTGAGGGTGTCGACGTCGCCCGGCGCGACGAAGAGCCCTTCGCAGCCTTCGTCGACGATCTCGTGCGCTCCTCCCGCAGAGGTGGCGATCACCGGGAGCCCGTATCGCATCGCCTCGAGATAGGCGATGCCCACGGCCTCGTACGACGAAGGCAGCGCCAACAGGTGATTTCTGGTGAGTAGGTCGGCGATGCGCTGATTGGGCACTGGACCCAGCAGGTCGACGTTGGCGCCTAGACCAAGACGGCCGATCAGGTTCCGGAGGCGGTCGACGTACACCTGGTGCATGGTCAGGCTGCCCGCCACCGTCAACCGCCAGCTATCGGGCGGGAGCCTGGCCAGGGCGGTGACCAGGAAGTGCAATCCCTTTCCGGGGATCACATTGGCGACGCTCAGGATGCGCAGCGGGCCCATAACTCGCGCTCGCGCGGTGACCTCGGCTTCCGAGATCTGCACCCCGAGGTGATCACAGCCGGGATAGGCGACGACTCCGGGAATGCAGCGTCCGAGCAGCCCCTCGGCTGCCTCGCGGGTGGTCTCGCAATTGAACACCGCGGCGTCGACGGTGGCCAGGTACCGGCGCTCAACCGCCACGTAGGCGTGGCGCAATAACGACGCCCTCCGCTCGCTGGAGCGCAGCAGGTGGACGAGCGCGACGATGGGATAGCCGGCCCGCGCCGTGAGCCAACGGTTGAGCATGACCAGTGATGGGTGATTGAGCTCGTCTTGGAGCAGGATGTCGAAGCACTCCCCCGCCAGTCGTCGAGCCAGCGACGGGGAGAAGTTGTCGGCAAGGTGGCGGGGGTAGGTCCGCAAGGGCAGGGAGACCACCCGCGTCTGATCGCCCCGCGACCTCAAGTAGTCGAGCAACCGGCGGTCGTAGAGGTATCCACCGGTGAGAGTCTCCAGGCTGCCGAAGATGACCAGGCCCACACGCATCAGACGCCCTATAGCCGCTCATCGATGAACCGCGACAGCACCTCGCGCATGCCGCTCACCGCGTACTTCTTCGCCCAGTTGGAGCCGTCGATCCGGACGTCGTCGCCCAGCGCCTGGACAACGAGGTCGACAACGCAGCCCTGCCGCGCGGTGATGTGGCCGAAGACATGGGGACGCAAGTCGGCCGCGACGAAACCGCGGTAGTCGCCGTTCACGACGCACGTGGTGCCGCAGGCCATTGCCTCGATCATCGCCATACCGAAGCTCTCCTTCGGCGAGGCCGACACGAACAGCCGAGCGCGGTTGCACAGCTCCGCGATTTCCGGGGCCGTGCGCCAGCTGTCGATGGCGAGGGGATCGGCCGGATCGACGCTTGACACGACCGCCAAGCCGTCGACGTACTTTTGCACATCGCCGAAATACTCCGGATCGTCAATACCTCCCACCAGATGCAGCGGCAGACCGTACTCGTCGAAGATGGCCCGCCGGTAGCTGCGGACCAGCTCGAGCTGGTTCTTGTCAGGATGGATACGGCCGACGGCCAGCACTAGCTCTTCGCGTCTGCGGTCGGGATAGAAGACCCTGTCGTCGTAGGAGCCACCCACCAGCAGCAGATCGCGGTGCCGCCGGACGGCGCGATGGGACAGCACACCGCGGAACAGCCTGTCGGGAACATCCGGATGCGGGTACCTGTCAGTGAGGCAGAAGGCTGGCCGGCAAACGGCCAGTTGCCTGGTGAACTCGTTTTCCTTGAAGCCGATGAATAGGACAAAAGCGAAGTCGGCAGCAAGCAGGTCCGCCGGCTCCCCGTCGATGGGCCGACCGTCGTGGAACAGCCGAATGGGGGCCCAGTCGCCTGGGCGGGTAAGGAGAAAGTAGAGATCGTATTGGGGGAACATCGACGTCTGATAGTCGTGGACTAACCGCGCGCAGCCGTTGGTGACAATGGGATACGGGCTGGCGGTGGAGACCAGCAAAGCTCGCCTGGTCACGAGCCGCCTCGGCCGACAATCATCACGCTGTAACTCACTGCAGCACGTCGATGCTGCCCTCGACGACCGGGATCGGAGCGGCGGTCGCGTCGCCCTGAAGTGTAGGCCGGAGGCACGTGCGCCAGCACGCCGCCCACTCTAGAATCAACTTCCGTTGAAGAAAATGCTCTCGACCGAGGCAGGATCGATCAGGTGCTAATCGCTGAGCGTGGCATGGGGATGGGCGGGTTGCTGCGGCACCGCGACTTCCGCCATCTGTGCGCCGCGGATGCGATCAGCAAGGTCGGGACGGGCGTCAGCAATCTGGCGGTGCCGTTGCTGGCTGTGATCACCCTGCACGCGTCGACGTTCGAGGTGTCGACGCTCAAGACCCTGCAGACTGTGGCGTACCTGCTGATCGGCCTTCAGGTCGGCGCCTGGTGTGATCGGATGCGCTGCCGGCCCGTCCTCGTCGCCGCAGACATCGGCCGGGCGATCGCACTCGGGTCGATACCAGTCGCGGCAGCCCTCGGTGCAGTCACGATCTGGCAGCTGTACTTCGCGGTCTTCGTCACCGGCATCCTGACCGTGTTCTTCGATGTGGCGCACCAGTCATACCTGCCGCGTCTTGTCGAGCGCGACGACCTGATCGAGGGAAACGCCAAACTGCGCACCAGTACCTCTGTTTCGGCTCTCGCGGCACCAAGCCTCGCCGGATACCTCGTCCAGCGGTTCACCGCTCCGATCGCGGTACTGATCGATGCCCTCAGTTATCTATGGTCGGCCACCTGGCTACGGACCATTCGCATAATGGAGGCAACTCCGCCAAAACATGCCAACGCGGATCTGCGCAAGGAGATTCTCGAGGGTACGCGGCTGGTGTTCGGGAATCCGATCCTGCGCGCCATCGGGGTCAACAACGCGATGATGTCGCTGTGTCAGACCGCGCACCTGGCCATCGTGGTGGTGTTCCTCATCCGAGCGGTGCACCTTGCCCCCAGCACGATCGGTCTGCTGGGCAGTCTCAGTCTGGTGGGCGCGCTTGTCGGCGCCCTGCTCGCCCGGCGCCTGGCCACCAAGGTCGGTGCCGGACGGCTCATGTGGATCGCCGCATTGATCAACGGCCTGGCATCCCTGTGTTACCCGCTCACCGATTCCGGCTGGCGGCTCGCGTTCTACGTGGTGGCCGGCTTCATGACGAGCGCCTGCCTCATCGTGATCATCGTCGTGCAGGTAAGCGTCCAGCAGTCGCTATGCCCGGATCACCTGCTTGGCAGGATGAACGCAACGATGAACTTCCTGTACTGGGGTGCGGCTCCGGTGGGGAGCCTGCTTGCCGGTGTCGTTGCAGAGTTGATCGGTCTACGTCCCACCCTGTGGTTGGCAGCAGCCGGGATGCTGCTCGCCGCAGGCGCCTTGATCGCGTCTCCATTACCCACCATGCGTCACCTACCGGGGGAAGAGATCCCGGAAAAGGAATATGCACGGTGATCCGCCGCATCTTCGGATCAACGCATGTCGATATCGTCCCAACGTAGGCAGCGCCAGCCGGTCTCCTCCGCCTCCAGCAGCACAGTCGCGGCATTGGCCAGGTATCGCGGTTCGGCGAAGGCGCCGTCGATATTGGCTGCCAGTGCGACCACTGCCAGCCGGATCGCGGCGCCGTGGCTGACCAGCACCGCGGTACCGTGCCGGTGCGCCGAGCGGATAGCCGCGACGTCGGCGAGGTAACGATCGAGTACGTGCTTACCCGACTCTCCACCGGGGCGCGCCGCCTCGAGGTCACCAGAGTGCCAGGCGTGATAGAGCTCATGCAGGGTGCGATGGGCCTCCGGCGTCTGGCGCCCCTCAAGATCTCCGACGAAGACCTCGTGCACTCCCGCGAGGGTCTGCGCCGTCAGGCCGTGCCGGGCCGCGACCGGTCGCGCGGTCTGTTGAGTCCGCAACGCATGGCTGGCGTAGACGGCAACCACAGGTTCATCGGCCAGTCGCTGCGCCAGCTCGTCGGCCTGCCGGTGACCCTCCTCGGTCAACGGCTGCCCCGGCGGGCGGGTGTCCAGGATGCCCTCGGCGTTAGCCGTGGTCTGCCCATGCCGGACCAGCACCAGCCGTAGGGAAGCGGTCCTGATGCCGCCTCGACCGGCGCGCGCGACCGGCGTGGTGGGTGGCTGTTGGCGACCGGCGCGGCGGGGGTCGGCGGTACTTGAAGACATGCCAACTGGCGGTTAAGCGCTGCGGCCGGCGCGCACTGCGCTGAGCCAGTGCCGGGCGGCCGAGAAGCCAGCTGGATCCGGCCCGGGGCGGGGCGTCCCGACTCGAGGGTATGAGCCGAGAAAGCGTACCCAGGCGCACCGCCGATGTAGCTCGGCCAGCGCGTCGCCGACCGCGTCCTCGGCCACGTGGCCCTCACAATCCAAAAAGAACTGGTATTCACCCAGTTTGGCCTTCATCGGTCGGGACTCGATCCGAGTCAGGTTGATCCCGCGCAGGGCGAACTCGGCGAGCACCTCCAGCAGCGCTCCGGGCCGGTCGGCGGCCACCGCGACCAGGGAGGTGCGGTCGGCGCCGGTGCGCGGCGGTAGCATTCCAGGGCGGCGCAACAGCAGGAAACGGGTCTTCGCGTCCGCTTTGTCGTGCACCCCCGCTGCCAGCTCGGCCAGCGGATAGTGGGCCAGCGCCACCGGGGCGCATACCGCCGCGTCGGCCCGAGCTTTAAGCACCGCGACCGCCGCCGCCGATGTGGAGTCGGTCAGCATCGTCGTCGCGTCTGGCAAGTGTGTGCCCAGCCAACACCGCACCTGCGCCGCCGCATGTGGATGGGTCGCGACGGTACGCACCTCAGCCGCGGTGGTACCGGGCCGGACCAGCACGCTGAATTGGACCGGCAGCACCGCCTCGGCGACCGCAAGCACCGGCTCACCTTCGACCATCGCATCGAGGGTGGCCGGCACCGATCCCTCCACCGAGTTCTCCACCGGCACGCACGCCGCATCTACCTGGCGCGCCCGCAGCGCAGCGATCGCCGCATGCACCGACACCGCCGAACGCAACTCCCCGGCTGGCACCAGCCCACGGGCCGCCTGCTCGGCGAACGTTCCTTCGGGCCCGAGGTATGCGGTCACGGTCATGCCGCGAGCCTACGAGGTGTGTCGAATACCGCGGCGAAGCCGGCGTCAGGCCAGCGACACACCGCACACCAGACAGCGACACACCGCGCGCCAGGGTCAGCCCTGGGACGCGCGCCGGTGCTCGGAGCTTGGTAGCAGGCCCAGCCGGACGAGTTCGGCCACCGGATCGGTCAGTGACACCGACCCGAAGCAGGCGAACACCTCACGGACCCTTCGCGCGGTCTCGGCAGGCAACGCGCCGGCCTCAGCGGCTAACGCGGCCGCGTCGGTGCACCGCAGCGCCTCGTGGGCGCTGGACCCGGATACCGCGTGCGCAGTGCCGACGAGCATGTTGAGCAGCCCGTGGTGGGTCAGCCCGGTGGCCGGGTCATGATGGCGGACCACGTGGTGTAGCCCGGCAGTCGCCTTGAACGGCGCACCAGCACCGGTCGCGATGGCCAGGAAGTCGGCTACTTCCTCGACACTGGGAAACGACTCCACGGAGGTGCCGCCGCACCGCAGCTTGGGCCAGCAGCCAACTTCTGCCACCCGGCGTACGCCAGTCAACCACTCGGGCCGGCCACGGCGTGGTTCCACCACCCGGACCACGTCGTCCGGCACGAACTCGGTGAGCTGGACCAGCCAGGTGGAATCCACGTCGGAGGGTGCCGGCACCTCGATCATCCGCAGATCCAGCAGCTTCGGGTTATCCAGCGCGGTGGAAATGGCCTTGGGCAGGCCGCCTAGTCCGGTGTCGGCAACCAGCGACAACGCCACCGGACGCACCGGACGAGCCTTGCGCAACGCACTGACCAGCGCGCCGAGCCGGGAAATCGGGCAGAGCAGGAAACCGAGCACGCCGGCGTGTGGCGCGCGCCTGGCGGCGAGGTGAGCCTTGACGGTATCGACCACGCTCGCCCGCGACGGCGGGAACAGCGCGGCATCATCGACCAGGCGCGCCAGCAAAGGCGGCACGCCTGGAGGACTGGGGGGATGCAGATCCAGCACCGTCGACACCTGAGGCACCTTAGCTGTGCTCCCCTCGAGGCCCGTGAGGGCTCACCAGTTTCTTCACCGGCTCTTACCGAACTGGTTACTTCGCCGAGGCCGAAAGCTCCCCGCGTACCTCGCGGGTGACGCTGCGTTCGGCGATGAACGACATGAATGGAATAGTGCCCGCCAGCGCGATCAACACCATCCGCACCGGCCGCCACCGCACCGACGTGCCGAGCACTGCCGTGGCCACAAGGTAACCCATGTAGAGAAAGCCGTGCACGGGTCCGCTCCACCACAGCCGGTGATCACCGAAACCGTAGTGCAGCACCACCGAGCTGGTCAGCACCAGGAGCATCACGCCGGTGGCGTACGCCATGACCCGGTACCCGAGCAACCGGGCCCGGACCCGGACCCGGTCGGTGCTATTGCCGGTCCTGCTCAGCGAGCCGGGCGAGGAAGGCGTTGTACGTGGCGAGCTCATCGTCGGGATCGTCCTCCGGGATCGGTGGGTGGGCGGGACGCCGGGGAACCGGTGGGGTGAAATCCGGCACCCGGGCAGGCTCATCGCTGGGTACCTGGACCTGAGCCTGCCGCTCCAGCCACAGGAACCGGGCCCAGGCCGCCAGGAGCACAACTGCGAACAACGGCCATTGCAAGGCGTAGCCGAGGTTCTGCCAGCCGCCGGTGGGTGACTGAGCCCGATCCCATTGCCAGCGGCCCAGCCGGACGAACAGGGCACAACACAACACGACCAGCACGTGCCCAACCCACCATCGCCGGGCCAGCACGAAGCGCCACACGGGCCCACGATACGCGGGGCTGGACTGGCCGGGCATCCTGCGGTGCCCAAGGCTGCGCCGCGACGCGGCGGATAGCGTCGAGGGCGTGAACGCGCGCGGCGTGGGGTTGCGGGGCTGGCTGACGTCCGTGCGTCCGGCGCAGCCCACGGTCGTCACCGATCCCGAGCACCGTCGCGCACTGGTCGTCGAGATGATCCTGGTACTGGCGGTGACGCTGGGACTGTCCGGGTTACGTAGCCTGCTGGCGCTGGTGGACGCGCTGCTGGCGCCGGGTTCCCTGGCCGGTCAGTCGGTAGCGATCAACGCGCCGGTGCGCAAGATCGAACTGCTGGACTTCTTCTACCAGCTCACCGGGGTGCTCCAGCTGCTGGCGTGGGCCGCCCTGGGCGGCTACCTCCTGTGGCGCAGTGGCATCGGCCTGCGCACCATCGGTCTGCATCGCCGGCCGGAGGCGCGGGACATCGGGCTGGGCGCCGGACTTGCGGCGTTGATCGGCGGACCGGGATTGGGGCTGTACCTACTGGCCCGGGCCGCCGGTTTGAACCTCACCGTGCTGCCGTCGGCGCTGGGCGACACCTGGTGGCGGGTCCCGGTGCTGGTCGTCGCGGCAGCCGCCAACGCGCTGGCCGAGGAAGTCATCGTGGTGGGATACTTGATCACCCGGTTACGTCAGCTCGGGTCGGGCGAGGGCGCCGCCGTGCTGGCCAGCGCGGCCTTGCGCGGTAGCTACCACCTCTACCAGGGTTTCGGCGGGTTCGCCGGAAACCTGGTGATGGGCCTGGTGTTCGGACGTATCTGGCAGCGCACCCACCGCCTGTATCCCCTGATAACCGCCCACACCCTGATCGACACAGTCGCCTTCGTCGGCTACGCCCTCCTCCACGGCCGGGTCGCCTGGCTGCCGTAGCGTGCGCAATCCCCGTATTCAGCGGAGGAGGGGGTCAGCGGAGGGTGAGTTGGCGGCTGTGCAGGGCGCGCAGGGCGCGGCGTTCGGAGTCGGTGAGCGGAGTGGCCATCGAGTCCAGAGCCTGAGTCAGGCGCTGGGCGAAGGACTCCGCCGGAGCGATCCATTCGCGGGCATGCTGCTCGCGGTCTAGGTCCCACACCGGCACCAGCACCCCGTGGGCGCGAAACGAGCCGGCGAAGCGAGAACCGACACCGAGATCCAGCTCTTCGCGTGCGGCGAGCCGGGCCAGCGCGGCGAGCAACTGCTCCTCGGGTTCCTGGCGGACCCAGCGCAGGTGCGCCTTTTCCCCGGCATCGACCCAGTATGCGACCTCGACCCCCTCCCCGGTGACCGGCTCGGTCGGCATGATTGCCTCGTTGGCCTGCTTCAACGCGGCCGCCGCCTCACCGGTCGGCGGTTCATCGCCGAAAATCCACCAGGCGAAGTCGGAATGCATGGTGATTTCCAGGAATGCATCAGCGCGCAGCAGATCCTGCAACCGCACCTGCTCGCCGTCGGCCGTGGTACTGACCACCGGCAGCGCCGAGCCGGGCTTGGCGGTCAGTGCCCAGCTCACCGCCCGCGCGACATCCCGGGACAGGTCCCCGGAGCGGGCCAGCACCTGCATCGCGACCAGCGCCGTGCCGTCCGGGCGCACGACCGCGGCGGCCGCACCCGGTAGCAACGAGGCCAGCGTGACGTCCCGGTCACCCGGCTGCGCCAGTGGTAGCGGGGCGGTCGCCGACGGCACGAACTCGCGCAGCGCGATGAGCTGGCGTTCGGCCGCAAGCCCCTCGAACGGGCGGCTGACGATGACGTCCCGGGCGCCGCCGGGCTCGCCATGGCAGGCCTTGTACCTCTTGCCCGAGCCGCACGGGCAGGCCTGGCGGGGATTGATCTGACCGTTGGCGGGGCCACGAGTCGAAGAGCGGTTTTTGGTTTTCGTCACGGGCGGACGCTATCGCGTCGAGTCATGACCCGCCTAGCTGACGCCGTGCAGCCCCTGGGCAGTTCGTCGCCAGGTAGGTGACACCGAGTTCAGCGCACAGTGCCACCTCGGCGGGCTCGTCGATGGTCCAGCAGTAGGTCGGGTGACCGTGGCCTGCGGCCCGCAGCACGAAACCGGGATCGGCCCGCAGCGCGCCGAATCGGGGTCCAGCGATGTCCGCCCAGGGTGGCAGCTTGCCGGCACGAACACCGCTCAACGTGGGCAGCAACGCCACGGTGGGCAGCTTCGGTGCCGACTTGCGGACTCGCCGCAAGGCCTTGGCCGAAAACGACATGATCACTATCGGGGAGTCCTGGCGGGATTTCGGGTCGGTCAATCCGTGCTCGGCGAGCAGCGCCACCAAGGTGGTCTCGATCAGCCCGCGCTGCGGCGCCGGATGTTTGGTCTCGATGAACAGCTGCACCGGGTCCGGCCAGTCCGCGATGAGACCGAGCAGCTGCACGAGGGTGAGCACACCAACGTGGGGTCGCTCCCGGTCAGAGGCCGCGCCATTGGCGTCCAGCTCGTCGCTCCGGACGCCGAAGTCGTAGGCGGCCAGCGTGGCCAGGTCGTATGCGCTCACCGGTCCGCGCCCGGTGGACGTACGGTCGATCCGGCTGTCATGGATGCACACCAGGTGCCCATCACGGGTCATCCGGACGTCACACTCCAGGCCGTCAGCGCCCTGCTCGAGAGCAAGGACGTAGGCAGCCAGGGTGTGTTCGGCCGCCTCGGCCGACGCGCCCCGGTGCGCCACCACCCGCGGGACCAGCCGGCGCATGCGGCCCTTCCACTCGATCTCAGTTGCTCAACCGGGGATCACCCGGGATCCGCACCACCATCATCCGGCGAGTACCGGCCAGCTTCCTCGGGCTGAGCAACCGGGTCAGCCGCCGCACCACGACGATCGTGGCGATCGCGACCATCCCCGCGACCAGGTCGGTGGCCACGTGCAGCAAGACGCCATCAGCGCGGGCCTGCACCCCGCCGCGCAGGTTCCACAGCAGGGTGATTCCGGCCAGCAGCAGCCCGACCGACCACACCGCCCACCACC
>JBHELN010000239.1:0-5589 GCA_046263115.1 Pseudonocardiaceae bacterium
GTGCACAAGTTCGTCGAATAGTGCGCGGTAGTGCACGAATGCTTGGCGCAGCTCTTCGGTATCGGCGCCATGCCCCTCCGCGCCATTGCCGGCTGCTTGGCGCTGCCGGGCGGCGTGCGCGGCGCGGTAGTGCTCAACGACCGCAGGATGGTCGGCCGCGACGAGCTCGGCCCGCTCGCCGAAGTCGTGCACAGGGTAGCCACGGTCTTGCATTACATCGGTTACCAGCCGGTCCGCCTCATCCAGCGCATGGCCGGGCTGGTCCACGAAATCGGTCTGTACCGCTTGCCAGCGTCGGGTGTAGCGATCGCGGGCTTCCGGGTCGAGCTGCCGGATATCAAGCCGGTCGCGCCGATTGGCGACGTCACGCAGGTGGCGCCGGGCATCACGTTCGTTGCCCCGGGCGGCGACCTCGCGGTGGTACTCAGGGCCGAAGCGTTCCTGCAGGTTTGCCCGGCTACGCCGGCTGGCGACCACTGCTAGTAGCACGATCACCGCGAACACGACGATCCCCAGGATGATCCAACCAATGGTGTTCATGTCAAGCCTCCATGCCATCTCTCTGACCTGGGATTACCCGCTGGGCAGTAGTGTTACACGCGCTTTACCCGTTTGGTCCATTCCACCCGAAACGCACAGCGGTCGGGTCCCATGGAGCACCGCTGCGCGAGGCTAAGCTCGAGTGCCGTGGCGACCCCGAACACTCCACCAACTGGCTCCGCGCTAGTACGGGACGTCGCGCTCTACACCGGGGCGCGGCTGGCCATGGTGGTCATCACTGCGTTGTTGCTGGTGCTCGCCGGCATCCCCTTGTTGGTGTCAATCCTGCTGGCGTTGGTGGTGGCGTTACCGCTGTCGATGGTGCTGTTCGGTTCGCTACGCGCCCGGGTGAACGCGGGCTTGACGATGCGGGGAGCGCGCCGCCGTGCCGAGCGTGATCGGCTACGCCGCCAGTTGCGCGGCGACTAGAAGGCCAGCGCAGCGCCTGTCGCCATGGCCCACACCAGCATGGCCAGCCCGGTGTCGCGCAATACCGGGATCAGCTCCGTTCCGTGGGCTCCGCCCCGGACGCGGCGCAGCGCGGGCACCGCGAAGATCAGCGCGAGCAGGCCGGCCAGGGTGGTCCAGCGAACTGTCGCCAGGCCGAAGGTAATCACGAACGGGACGGCGATCAGAGCGGTGTAGAGCATGCGGGTTCGCTGGTCACCAAGGCGTACCGCGACGGTGCGCTTGGCAGCCAGCGCATCGGTGGGGATATCACGCAAGTTGTTGGCCACCAACACGGCAGCCGACATCGCCCCTACCGCGACGGCGGCTACCCCGCCGGTGAGGGTAATCTGTCCGCTGACCACGTACTGGGTGCCCAGCACCGCCACCAGGCCGAAGAAGACGAAGACGGCCGGCTCACCGAACCCGGCGTAGCCATAGGGGCGCGGGCCCCCGGTGTAGCACCACGCTGCGGCGATACAAGCCGCGCCCAGCGCCAGCAGCCACCACCGCCCGGCCAGCGTGACCAGCACCAGCCCGGCCACTCCAGCAACCGCGAAGCTGACCAGCGCGGCGGTGCGCACCGCGCCGGGTGCCGCGACACCGGATCCGACCAACCGCATCGGACCGACTCGAACGGCATCGGTGCCGCGGATGCCGTCGGAGTAGTCGTTGGCGTAGTTGACCCCGATCTGCAAACCCAGTGCCACCACCAGAGCCAGCAGCGCCCGCGCCCAGTGGGATGCGCCGATCGCGGCTGCCGCGCCCCAGCCCGCCAGCACCGGGGCGATCGAGTTGGGCAAAGTTCGAGGCCGTGCCCCCTGCACCCACTGCGCCACACTTGCCACGAGCCAACCCTACGGCGTGGTGCAGTGCTGCGCGGATACTTCCCGAGCGTCCTGGTCGGCTTGGTGCTTGGCGGCTCCCCCGGGCTTGTCAGCGGCCCGTTCCGCGCTGACGAACGCAGCGGGGATGTACTGCTTAGGACCGATCCGTAGCCACTGGTCGGTGCTGCCTCGGCTCCCGGTGACTGGCTGACCGGGCAGGGCGCATTCGACCATCAGCTTGGCCCGCTGGACGGCCAGGCCGACCGTCGGATACCTCTCGCCGGGACCGCTGCGCACCGGCAGGATCGGAATCTGCACGGTCGCCGGCGATCCGGCCTGCATCCAGAGGTAGCTGACGGTGACCCAACTGTTGTCGTGCAGCCCCAGCCCGTCCAAGAACGTGCCATCCGCCAGGTCGATCCCGGCAGGGTTACGCACATCCCTGCCGAACTGGTCGGTGCCGTCGTGGTACCCCTCGTGGTAGGCAGCGTGTGCCTCGGGCCGGCCCTGCGGCAAGTCGGACCAGGACTGGCGGTCGTCCGAGGGATTCCAATAATCATCGGTGGTGTTCCAAGGCCCGACATCCCACACCGGCGCCCATTCGCACCGACCGTTAGTTGCGCATATCTTCACCGTGTAGTCGCCCGAGTCGCGAGGCGCCAGTCCCCGCCGCGAGGGCAGCGCGACGAAATGGTCCCGCTCGCGGATCACGTGGCCATTGGCCGTGGTGGCACCGACCAGGCCTTCGCGGGTGGCGAACACCTGGTAGGTGCGGGCATCCGCGGGGCGGGCGGCGAGCAGCTGCGCGCCGGGCTTGGCGGTCAGCCGCAATGATCTGACCACGGGGCTTGCGCCACCCTTGGCGGCCCGCAGCACGACCCTGGCCTGCACGGCAGTGACAGCGGCGCCCAGCGTTGCGGGTGCCGGTGTGCCGGCCGGTACCCACTCGGTCCACGATCCGTCGCCGCGAGTGCCGCGGACATCAACGTCGACCGCCGAGCCGGCCGGCCGCTCGGCGGTGACCTGCGCCACGACTTGACTGCTGAACTGGGTCAGCGGCTGCACTGCGGTGATCAGCATTCCTTCGGGCCGATCGGACTTGATGCTCGCCGGTGCGGCAGGGCGGGAGTCCAGGTGTAGGCCGCCGGCGTCGAACCGTACGTTCGTGTCGTCAGCGTCCGGGGTTAGGCGAGCGAACCACGTAGTGACCTTGTCGGCAGTGGGTGTCGGAGCGCTGACTTGCGCAAGGGCCGGCAAATCAGCGCCGGCCAGCCCGGCGAGCAGCGCGACGGCGGCCACGGCGGCAATCCGAGCCGCGCTGCGGACACGCCGGTAGTGACGAGCCGACGGCGTCACGGGGATGCTCCTGACTGTCGGGGGTTCCGCTGTGACCATTGTTGCCTTTGTTACTGAAGAGGCTGTTGGTATCCAGAGAACCTGGCTGATGCGCCGGCGTCCATACCCAGAGTGGGTGAACGCGTACCGAGCGTGCCGGTTTCAGCGATTGCGGGCCGTCAGGATGGACCGAACGGCTCTGCGGTCGGGCTTGCCGACCCCGCGCAGTGGTAGCGCGTCGAACAGGACGATCTCCTTGGGTACCTGCGCGCCGGTCAGCAGGTGATGAGCTGCCGCCCGCAGTGCACTGGGGTCCGGGGGGCACCCGGGATCGTCGGGTATCACGGCGGCGGTGACCCGCTCGCCCCACTCCGGATCCGGCACGCCCACCACGCAGGCTGCGGCGACCCCAGGTAGGCCGGTGAGCACGGCCTCCACGTCGGCCGGTGCGACGTTGAGTCCTCCGGTGACGATCACGTCGTCAGCTCGGCCGAGTACCTGCAGGCGGCCTTGGTCGTCAAGCCGTCCCAGGTCGCAGGTCCGGAACCAGCCGTCGTGGAAGGCCTGAGCGGTCGCTTGCGGATCATCGAGATAGCCGGTGGCCAGTGTCGGGCCGGCCAGCTCGATGCTGCCATTGCCGTCCAGCCGGACCTGCGTCCCGTCCAAAGGCCACCCGTCGTAGACGCAGCCGCCTGCGGTCTCGGTCATGCCGTAGGTGGTCACCACGGGCAACCCGGCTGCATCGGCCCGCCGCAGCAGCTGCTCCGGTGCGGCGGTGCCGCCCAGCAACACCGCGTCGAAGCCGGCGAGCGGCTCAGGATCGGTATCGAGAAGCCGGGCCAGCTGGGTAGGCACCAGCGCCGTGTAGCACCGCCCGGGGTCGCTGGTCAGCTGGTTTGCGGCGGCGTTGAAAGCGATTGGATCGAACCCGCCGTTCAGGGCCAGGATCGCGGGCCGGTGGCCCGCCAGCGCCGCCCGAACCACTACCTGGAGCCCCGCCACGTGATGGGCGGGCAGCGCCAGTAGCCAGCTACCGGGCCCTCCGAGCCGGGCATGGGTGGCGGCGGCAGAAGCAATCAGTGCGGCCGCGCTGAGCTGGACCCACTTGGGTGCTCCCGCCGAGCCTGAGGTGCTCAGAACTGCCTGACCTGTGCCCGGGTCCCGAGGTGGCTCCGCCTGCCCGAGCCCCACCGGAGCCACCGCCTCGCCGCCCGCCAGCATCTCCCGCACTGCGGCATCTAAGTCCCTGACCGCCTCCGGCGACCCGTCGCAGTGGATCAGCCGCATGGCAACACCGCGGCGGATGCGCCGAGTTCGGCGTCAGGGGCGTGGGGGTGGTGCAAGTCAGCTCTGCTGTCGAATTCGGCAACTCTGGAGCGCAGCGGTTTTCCCCTCCCGATCGTGCTCGACTGATCGTCAACCGTACCGGTACGTGCGTGGGGTGGGTCGGATTGTGGTGGATGCACGGTGTGGCGTAACCAGGCAATCGCCTGCTGCGATAAGCACCGTGTATCGAGGAGGGGATGGTGCCCGGTGATGGAGACGGTGGTGCGGGCGGTTCCAGTCCCGGCGCACGTGTGGGTCACCGTGCCGGGTACTCAGATCCAGGTCAAGCATGGAGCGGGGCGCACCGGCTGGTGTCGGCTCCACGACGATGGCTCCCTGACGTTCGGGGACTCCGGCATGGAATGGGTTATCCGACCAGCGCGGTGGTGAGCCGGTCAGCGTCAGCCCAGCGGGGCGCACTGTGATTCCCCGCGCCGGATAGCGAGGATGGGCAGGGCTTTCGAGAGCGTGCACACAAGGCGTACGTGCTTACTTCCTGGATCGGTTCACCCCAGCGTCGGCCAGGTTGGTGGGGGAGGCCCTGGACGCCTCATCCACCACCACGATGTCGCCCGCGCGCAGGGCTCACCCGCATCGGATCGGGCCAGGTCATCGGCGCCGCCCTGCGCACGTCTGCTGACCCCCAGGCTTTCCGGAGACCCGCCGGGACGACACGCCGACGGCCGGGTTCGGGACCACAGTGGGTCGGGTACCTGCGGCCGGAGCCGTCACCGGCTCGAGGGTCAGCGGGGGTAGCGGGAGTGGTAACGACGGCAATGGTGCTGAATTTGGCGTTGCTGGGATCGGTGTGGTTAACGGGCCTGACCGCGGTGCACTGTGTGCCACCGCAGCCGCTGCGACGCTGTCGCTGCGCTTTACGCGCCGCTGCTCAGACAGCTCAAAGGCGACCGCGAACATCACCGCAGGTGGATCTGCAACCGGCACCGCAGTGACCAGCGGGCCGCTCATCGTCCCATCAGCTCTGTCAGTAGTACCAGGGAAACGCAGACCAATTGGGCGCACGCTTTTCCAGGAAGGCGTCCCGGCCCTCGACGGCCTCGTCGGTCATGTACGCCAGCCTGGTCGACTCGCCGGCGAACAGCTGCTGGCCGAC
>JBHELN010000240.1:0-13018 GCA_046263115.1 Pseudonocardiaceae bacterium
GGCGGATCTCGCCCGCTATTCGCGGTTGTTCTGGGTTGGGCTGAACCTATTCGCCTGGTAAGTGCTGTGCGTCCCGTGATGGACAACTGGGCGGTTCCTGTTCCGGCCGCTGCGGCAACCGCTAGTGCTGGTCGTGCGCACCGCAAAAAGACTGCAGAACGGCAGGTTGGACGCCTACCTCGGCTACATGCTCATCGCCGTGCCCGCCATGCGCACAGTGGTGGCCGGGCTGGCGTGACGGCTCGCCAGGTCAGCTAGGTTTGAGCAGTTTCTGCATCTGGTTGATCTCGCTTTGCTGACCACTGATGGTGTCCTGGGCCAGCCGACGGGCCTGCGGATCGCTGCCTTGCGCCAGCTCGGTCTGGGACATCTGGATCGCGCCCTTCTGGTGATCAATCATCAGTTGCAGGAACAACTGGTCGAAATCAGCACCGGTGGACGACTTGAGCTGCTGTAACTGCTGATCAGTCAGCATGCCCGGAACCTCGCCGCTGCCACTGCCGCTGGCGGAATCCGGGGCCCCCCAGGCGCCAAGAAGGTTGTGTATCCGGGTTATCTGCTGGTCCTGTGCAGCTTTCATCCGGAGAGCGATCGTCTTCACCCTCAGTGATGTCGCTTTCGTGTGCGCCAAATCTGACATGGTGCTGGTCTGGAGGTGGTGCGAGAGCATGTTCTGCAAAAACACGACATCATTCTGGTTGTGACGCTCCTGACTGACCCCCCGGTCAGCCGGCGGCGGCGCTGCGGCAGGGCTGGTGGCGGTGCCCCCGCAGCCGGCGAGAAGTCCCGCGGCGGCAACAGCGGCAACAGCCACTTTGTGGATACGCATCCGGTCTCCTTTGCGCACCAGCTGATCACAATCACCCTAGCGCTTGCGGCACCACGGCCGGGTAGAAGTTCTCACGACACGCTGATTCCATCAGCCGGCAAACGGGGTTGTGGGTAGCGCTACTCAGCCCGGTAGCAGCGCGAAGCCGTCCTTGACGCTGCCGCGCGCCGCGCCGCGCCGAAAGCTGACACCGGGTAGCAACCCGGTATGGGTTCCGCCGGGGCCTTGGCGCTGGTTAGCTGCAGCCCACTAGGTTGGGAAGTGAAGCTGGCGGAGGGGCTCGCCACCAACTGCGGTTGATCACGCCAACGGTCCCTGTGCACAGATCCGTGTGCAGCGCCGGAGGTGGTTGATGAAAGCCCGTGTCGCCGCATCGAGATCGCATCGGTGGGGTTGAGGCTGCCGTGGCGTGGGCAATTTTTATTCTGGGTTGTGTGTTTGCGGTGCTAGCCGGCATATGCGCCTACCTGGTCACTTTGGAAGAGATGCTGCACCACTTGCCCTCTCGGTGGCGTGCCCATGCTGAGGCGTTGCACCGGGCTGCGATCATCGCCGGGTTGTTCGTTGTCTGCAGCGGGGTGCTGGCCTTGGTATTGCCCCATTTCGTCAGCCACTGAGTTTTGTTACCACCGAATTTACCCCTGATGGCTGTTGCAGGAACCACCGCTGAAGGAGAGCAAGACGGTCTTGGGCTACGTTGAGCAGGCCGTCGCGCAGATCAAAGCACCGCATACGACCGGTGGTTCCTGGACCGGGTGGCCACCCACATCCTGGCCTGAGAGGGCGCCGACGACCACCCGTGATTCAGGGCACCCACGAGCCCACCAGCGCGTCAAGCCACACCGCCTGATCCTTCCACTTCTTGGGGGTGATCAGGTTCGGTGCCAACGCGGTAGCAACGTCGCACGCGCCCAAGGTAGGGGGTTGACGTCGGCCGTGAACGGTTGTGTAGCTGCCGTCAGCGTCGGAGTGGGTTGGTCAGGGGTCGACGCGCGGGGTCGATGATCGTAGGAGGCCGGAATTCGACGCGTCCGCCGCGGAGGGTGACATGCCAGGCTTGGTGGTGGACTTGGTGGTGGTGGGCCGGGCACAGCAGACAACAATTCTGCATCGAAGTCTCGCCGCCGTCGATCCAGTGCCGCGCGTGGTGGGCTTCACACAACCCGGGCGGTCGGTTGCAGCCGGGGAAGGCGCACCCGCCATCCCGTGCCACCAGCGCGCGACGGATGCCTATCGGTACGGTGCGCTGGGCGCGGCCGACGTCGAGCGGTTCCGAATCACCGCCCATGACAACCGGAATCAGCTTGCAATCACAGGCAAGGCGGCGGGCTGCGGCGGCGTTGATCAGCTGCCCGTAGTCCAGCGTCGCGCTGCCCAGGCCGGTGCGCAGCGTGTCCCAGTCGATGGTCACGGTGACGTGGGGCGGTTCGCCTGCGGTGGTGGGGAACTCGGCGGCGGCGCGGGCCCGCTGGCACAGCTCGATGAGCGCATCGGCGTGGCGCTGGGGCACGGTCCGCGTGTCGGGCTCGCCGTCGTGGTCGGGGCGGCGAGTGGCGAGTTGCTCGATCAACGCGCGAACCAGGCTGCCGTGTTCGGGATCCAGCCAGCCTTCCACCCCGAGTCGCCCATCGCGGCGCTGGCGCAGCCACAGCTCACCGCGGACTGGCGGTGCGGCGGTAGGTTCATCGTCCGGTGGCGGCGGCCCGTCGGGATCCAGGCAGGACAGCAGGCGCTGAGCGATGATGCGCAACCGGCGCGGATCAAAATCCCGCGCATAATCCACCAGGTCCGCTTCGGCGCCGTCCCGTGCCGGCTGCGGAACCGACGCGGGCAGCGCACCGATGGTTTCGGTGATCACCCGCAGCTGCCCGGGCCCAATCTCACCGGCAGCCAGCGCCGCCGCGGTGGCCGGCAGCCGTGGCGTCAGCGTCTGTCCGGTCAGCGCCTGGCGCCCACCCACCATGCTCGCCTGCTCTAGCCGCGCACGCGCCTCCCCCGCCGACAGGTGCAACATCCCGGCAACCAAGCGCGCTGTAGTTCCAAAACCCGCCCGCCCTGCGATACCCCGGGAATCGATTTCGGCCACCAGGTCTAGCATCACCGCATGAAGCCGCCGGGACAACGTCTCCGTATCCCGCAACGCCTGCGTAATGCGCTCGTCGTCCAGACCGCTCAGGGTATCGCGCAAGCTGTCCAAACAATCTGACATCGCCTGTATAGGTTGGCCCACTGCGACGGTCACGCCCTGATTCTCTCGCGCCCCACCGACAACGACTGGCGCCCAGGAGATCACCCGGCAATACGCGATAGGGTGAATCGCTGGGCAGATCTTTAAGCATTTCCGGGCGGAACGTGAGCGGCCATCGCGGCAGCAAGTTGGTCGCGCGAGGAGATATTCATTTTTGCGGTAAGCACTGGACAGATGGTCGCTAACGGCTTGGGGGGCGATAAACAGCGCCTGCGCGATCTCCGGTTGCGCAAGGCTTGGCAGCTGACCGGGCAACGCGAACGCCCGGGGGGCAGCAACGGTGCCCCGAATAGGGCGTTGACCGGGGTGCTCTTGCCGCGGTTAGCCTTCCCGACAACCAGCACCCGGGCGTGTCCTCGCTGCGTCCGGGCTATCGCGTCGGCGAGCGCTGCGCAGCTTATGGATGCTTATGTACCTCCGGGGCCGACCGATCGCAGGCCGCGCGAAGGCCGGCGCAGCACGACCAGAGTGACCGCCAGCAGAGCGATCCCGCACAGCAGGATCGCCAGTGGCACACCCAGCGAGTCGGCGAAGAAATGCCCAACCGTCCAGGGCAGGTAGCCGAAACCTCCCGCGAGACCGACGACGGTCAGCGGCGACCGGTCGGTGGCGACCCCCACGGCCATCAACACGGTCGCCGCGGCCAGGCCGAGCAGCGGGGCGGCGTCGGACCAGTCACCGGCGGTGATCCCGGCGCCGGCGAGTACCGCGACACCGCCGGCAGCCATCGCGAGCACCGGCGGGGGCAGCAGCGCGAGCCACCCGGCGGCCCCCCAAAGGGCGCCGGCCGCGGCGATCGCCAACCCGACCGGTCCCTCTTCCCCGGCCAGACCCGCCGCACCACCCACCGCCATCAGCACACCGGCCAGGCAGGCGAGATGCTGCGCCGGCCGCTCGCGCAACCGCCACAGCAGACCTGCGGACGCGGCGGCTGCGGCACCTGACAACAGCCACACCACGGCATCTCCGGCGTGCGCGAGATCCGATGTCGCTTGCCCAGCGAAAGCCGCCACCGCCGCCGAGGAGGCGAACCACAATGCGCCGCGCAGCCTGATCAACGCGGGCGCTGAAGCCTCGCCGATCCGGGTCCCGACCAGCCAGGTGGCGGCGGCCACGACGGCCAGCAGCGCGAGTCGGCCGGCGGTGGGCACCTCCCGCCAGTACTGAACGACCAGTGTCACTGCACCTGACAGCGCGAGCAGCGCGCCGAGGTAACCCACCGCCTCAATCACCGGAAACCTGCGACCGCCGGATACCCCTTCCCGGGCCCGCTCCGCAGCCAGCACCGCCTGCGCCTGGTCAGCGCTGAGAATCCGGGCGGCGACGGCGCGCTGCAGCACTTCGGCAAGGTCGCCGGTACGGCGCTCCCGCGGCGTTGTCATGCTGGGCATTATCCGCTGGGGAGCACCACGTGTCCGAGCAGCATCACGGCGCTGATGGCCGCGACGGCCAGCACCGCGCGTCGAGTCCAGCCGTTGTCGAGCAGCCGGCGGGCCGGACCGGACAGCACGAAACCGGCCAGCAGGAACGGTGCCAGCACCGCGGTGCTGGCCAGTGACTCGCCGGTGACCTGCCCCGCGGCAGCCAGCGCGGCCAGCGAGATCGCCGAGCCGAGGACGAAGTAGCCGCCGATGGTGCCCCGAACCCTGGGACCTGCCGCATCCTGGTACAGCAGCGCGATAGGGGGACCACCGATCGACGCCGCTGTGCCGCCCGCCCCACTGACCAGTCCAGCCAGCACCAGCGAGCCTGGCCGGGGGCGAGGACGCCAGCTCAGTAGCGAGAGCAGCACACAGACCAGTACCGCCAGCCCGACCAGCAGGGCGAACACTCGCTGCGACAACGCCACCACCGCGAGCACGCCGAGGCCCGTGCCAGGCAGCCGGCCCAGCATCGCCCAGGCGATCCCGGTCCAGTCGGCGTGCCGCCAGTCACGAACCGCCGCGAGCACCGCGTGGGCCGAGCCCAGCAAGATCAACGGAACTGGCACGAGGGTGGGCTCGATCAGCGCCAGCAGCGGCGCCGCCACCAGCGCCATGCCGTATCCCACCGCGCCCTGGACCAGCGCGCCGAGGGCCACGATCAAGCCGGCGGTGAGGAGCACACCACATATGGTGCAGCTCAACTGGACAAGTCACGGCGTCGCAATACGTAGAGGTCGTCGCGGAGGACGTCCTCGGTGCGAGCGAGCAGCGCGTCGAGATCGTCATGTACGGACAAGTGACGGCCACTGAGCCGGTCGAGTTCGCCGGTAGCGATTCGCAGCAGTATCTCGGCCCCTTGATCGGGTTGCGCGACCCGGCCTTCGGCCAGCTGGTGGCCGACCCATTCGCGCATCCGGCCTTGCGGCGAGTCCGCCGGCGCCGTGCTGGCCAGCGCTACCTCGCCGAGCCCGATCGTCAGGACGCCGGGATCCACACTGAACACGCCGACCCCGTACCGCCTGGTCTCAGAAGCGAGGTTCTCGGTGAGCTTGATGACCGCCGCCTTCGACACCGAGTAGGCCGACGCCATCGGCCAGCGGAACACCCCGGCGTGGCTGGTCACGTTCACGATGCGGCCGCGGCGGCGGGCCACCATCTCCGGCAGCACCAGTCGGCTACACAGAGTAACGCCGCGGACGTTGACCTCGACGGTGCGCCACCAGTCCTCCTCGGAGACATCCCATGCTGGGCCGAGCGGACCCCAGACTCCCGCGTTGTTCACCAGCAGATCCACCGGGCCGAGCTCGTGGCGCAGCTTGTCCACGGCGGTGGTGGCGGCCTCGGGGTCGCTGAGGTCCGCGCAGGCGGCGGCGGCCGATGCGCCGGCTGCCTCGACCAACCGCACCGATTCAGCGAGCTGGTCCGACGAGCGCGCGATCAGACCCACCGCCGCCCCGGCGCCGGCCAACGCCAGCGCCAGTACCCGGCCGACGCCCCGGCCACCGCCGGTGACTAAGGCCACCGAGCCGCCCAGCACGGGCCGCCCTGTCCCAGTGCTCATCAGGTGCCGGCGACCACTGCACGGTCGCGCTGGGCCAGCACTCGCCGCAGGATCTTGCCGGCGGGCGACTTCGGGATCTCGTCGATGAATTCCACAATCCGAACCTTCTTGTACGGCGCCACCCGATCGGCGACGAACTTCAGCAGTTCCTCGGCTGACGCCGGCGAGGACAGCACCACGAACGCTTTAGGCACCTCGCCGCTGCGCTCGTCCGGACTGGCGATCACCGCGGCGTCGGCGACGGCCGGGTGGCTCAGGAGCACGCCCTCGAGCTCGGCGGGCGCGACCTGGTAGGCGTTGTACTTGATCACTTCCTTGCGGCGGTCGACGACCCGGAACCAGCCCTCGTCATCTTGCACCACGAGGTCCCCGGTGTGCAGCCAGCCGTCCGGCTCGACGGTGGCAGCAGTGGCAGCCGGATTGTTCAGGTAACCCGGCATTGCGGCCGGCGTCCGGATCAGCAGCTCACCCAGCTCCCCGGGTCCGATTCGCGCCCCGGTGACGCAGTCGACCACCCGGCATTCCACCCCTGGCAGCGCCGGACCGATCGACTCCGGGTCGTCCCGGCCGGTGTCGGGCGCCATGTGGGTCGCGCCGCCGAGCTCGGTCATGCCGTAGCCCTGCTTGACCCGGCAGCCCAGCCGATCGGCGCAGGCCCGCGCCAGCACGCCGGACAGCGGTGCGGCCGCGGACGTGATGACCCGCAGGCTGGCCACGTCGTAGTGGTCCACGACGGGCTGCTTGGCCAGAGCCAGCACGGTCGGCGGCACGATGTCGACCCGGGTGACGCGGTATTGCTGCACGACGCGCAGGAAGGTTTCCAACTCGAAGCGCGGCATGGTGATGAGTGTGGCGCCCTCGTGCAGGCCCAGGTTCAGCGTCACTTGCATACCGTAGATGTGAGACAGCGGTAATACGGCGATCAGCACGTCACCGGGCCGGACCAACTGCACGAGCCGGGTCTGGCACAGGCTCGCAACCAGGTTGCGGTGGCTGAGCATGACCGCCTTGGGCAGGCCGGTGGTGCCGCTGGAGTACAGCAGCAGCCCAAGGTCATCGGCGCGGACTTCTGCAGTGGGCACAGGCGGCGCCTCATTGAGCAACGCAGCGAAGGACGTGGCGCCGGTGCCGGCGCCGAACACGAACACTTCCCGAAGCTGCGCGGCTGCGGCGGCGTCAGCGGCCTTCTGTTCGTACAGTTCCTGCGTGGTGACCATCCATCGGGCGCCTGAACTCCGCAGTTGACCGGCCAACTCGGCGCAGGTCGCCATCGGGCTGGCCGCCGTGACGACGGCACCGGCTGCCAGGGCCGCGTGGTAGGTGATCACGAACTCGGGCCGGTTGGGGGCGCACAGAGCGACCACGTCGCCCTTGACCACTCCATGGGCGGCAAACCCGGCAGCGGCCCGGCGCACCGCGCCGATCAGCTCCCGGTAGCTGATCGCTACCCCGGTCAGGCCGTCGATCAGCGCCGGCTGGTCCGGCCAGCGCTGCGCGTGCTCGAAGACGTAAGTGGTGAGCGGGAGATCGCTGAGTTCGACGTCCATCATCGTCATCTGCTTTCTCGCTGCGGCAATGCTCACCCGGAAAGAGCACGATCGGCATCCGATTGATACATCCGGAGGGCACCGATTCGCGCCGAGCTTGCGTTGCGCCCAGGATGAGCGACGTGTCCACCATTACCTTGAACAACAACGTTCAGATTCCCCAACTCGGCTTTGGCACCTTCCAAGTGCCGCCGCGGGACACCGAACGGGTGGTGTCCACCGCGCTGGAAGCCGGATATCGCAGCATCGATACCGCGGCGGCGTACCAGAACGAGAAGGGCGTGGGTAAGGCGCTCGCGTCGTCCGGGTTGGCTCGGGATGAGGTATTCGTGACCACCAAGCTGTGGAACGCAGACCACGGCTACGACCGGGCGCTACGGGCATTCGACGCGAGCGCCCGGCGGTTGGGGCTGAATACCGTCGACCTCTACCTCATCCACTGGCCGGTGCCCAGCGCGGACCGCTACGTCGAAACCTGGAAGGCGCTGGAGAAGCTGGCCGCGGACGGCCGGGTGCGCGCGATTGGGGTATCCAATTTCGCCGTGGAGCACCTGCGGCGGCTATTCGCCGAGACCGGCACGGTGCCCGCCGTCAACCAGATCGAGCTGCACCCGTATTTCCCGCAGACCGAGCTGCGCGCCCTACACGCGCAGCACGGGATCGCAACAGAGGCGTGGAGCCCGCTCGCCCAAGGCGCGGTGCTGTCCGACACCACCATCACCCGACTCGCCGACCGCTACGGTGTGACCCCGGCACAGCTGGTGCTGCGCTGGCACCTCCAGCTGGGCAACATCGTCATCCCCAAATCAGCCAACCCGGTCCGGATCCGGCAAAACCGCGACATCTTCACCTTCAACCTGTCGGAACCCGACGTCGCCACGATCACTGCCCTGGACACCGGCCGCCGAATCGGCCCGGACCCCGCCACCTTTTCCCTCACCTGACCCCGCATCCGCCCGCATTCAGGGCAGGCAGCGGAGGGCGGCGAGCAGGGTGGTGAGGGGGCGAGTTTGGGCATTGTGGCCCATGAGGCCGATGCGCCAACCGGTGCCGGCGAGGGGACCTAGGCCACCGCCTACCTCGATGCCGAAATCCTCGCGAAGTCGCTTGCGGGTGGCGGCGTCGGACATGCCGTCGGGTAGGCGGGCGGCGGTGAGCTGGGGCAACCGGTGGCCCGACTCGGCGAACAGCTCGAAACCGTGCTCAGGCAGCGCGGCCTGGAGTCGCTCACCCGCCTGGGCGTGGCGCTCCCAGACCGCTGGTAGGCCCTCCTCCAGCAGCCGCCCGAGTCCCGCATGCACCGACGAGATCAACGTCGAGCTGGCGGTGTGGTGGTAGCGCGGCGGCTCACCCTGGTAGTAGGCGTCTAGGAGGGCCAAATCCAGGTAGAACGAGCACACCGGCAGCCGCCGCTGGTGGATCCGCTGCACTGCCCGGTCCGACAGGGTCACCGGCGCGATACCCGACGGCGCACCCAGGCACTTCTGGGTCGCCGAGTAGCAGGCATCCACACCCCAGGCATCCACCTCAACCGGGATCCCGCCCAGCGAGGTGACCGTGTCGAGGACCAGCAACGTATCGGTGTCCTGCAACGCGCGCAGCGGGGCGATCTGATTGCCTACCCCGGTCGAGGTTTCGGCGTGCACCACCGCGACGAGCCGCGCCTGCGGCGCGGCGCGTTGGGCGTCGAGCAGCTTTTCCGGATCCAGAGCCCGTCCCCATGGCGCCTGCACGGTCTGCACGTCGGCGCCCACCCGGCGAGCCACCTCGCACAACCGCTCGCCGAAGTAACCGTTCACCCCGACGATGGCCAGGTCGCCCGGCTCGAGCAGGCTGGCCAGGCACGCCTCCATGCCGGCCGAGCCGGTGCCGCTGACCGGGACGGTCAGGCGGTTGCGCGTGCCGAAGACGGTCCGCAGTCGTTGCGCGGTCTCCGCCACCAGGGCCAGGAACTCCGGATCCAGGTGCCCGAGCACCGGGCGACTCAGCGCCTCGACGGCCTCCGGGTAGGGGTTGGACGGTCCAGGACCGAGAAGTAAGCGATCGGAGTGCACAAACCGATCTTGCCACGGATGCGTACCGTCGGAGGTCATGGACAGTCTGCGCGGCGTAGAGCAATGGCCGGTCGACGCTGTCGCCGCCGCGGTGATCGACGCCTCCGGTGCAGTGCTGGGCAGCCACGGACCGCAGGATCGGCCCTTCCGGCTCGCCTCGGTGACCAAACTGCTCTCCTGCTACGCGGTCTTACTGGCGGTTCAGGAGGGAGCGGTGCGGCTGGACGACCCAGCTGGCCCGCCCGGCGCGACGGTGCGCCACCTGCTGGCGCACGCCTCCGGGCTGCCTTATGACACGCTGGAGGTGTCGGCGGCGCCGGGCGCCAAGCGCATCTACTCCAACACCGGGTTCGAGGCGCTGGCCGATGCGGTGGCCTGCTCGTCCGGCATCCCCTTCTCCGAGTACCTGACCGAGGGTGTGCTGCGGCCGCTGGGCATGGCCTCGTCCCAGCTGGCGGGTACCACCGCGGCAGGCGGGGTCTCCACTTGTGCGGACCTCGTGCGGTTCGCGGCGGAGCTGCAGGCGCCGAGGCTGCTCGCGCCGCAGATTCTCGCTGAAGCCACCCGGGTGACCTACCCCGGTCTGGACGGCGTGGTCCCCGGCTACGGCATGCAGCGGCCCAACGACTGGGGTCTCGGCTTCGAGCTGCGCGACCACAAGAGTCCACACTGGACGGGAAGCCGGAACTCGCCGAACACCTTCGGGCACTTCGGGCAGTCCGGCACGTTCCTGTGGGTGGACCCGGTAGCCGGTGCGGCCTGCATCGCGCTCACCAATCGGGACTTCGGCCCCTGGGCCCGCGCCACCTGGCCCGCCCTATCTGACGCCGTGCTCACCGAGCTCGCCAGCCCCTAAACCGCGTTCTGGATGCAGACTGCTGTTATCTGGGTCCTCAAACCGCGTTCTGGATGCAGACTGCTGTTTTATCTGAAGTGATGTGGAGGGTGGGTACTGTGGTCGTGGACCGGCGTGATGGCAGGCCTTCGGGGGCTTCGCTCCGCTACCGGAGACGACCCGGGGCGCTTACTCTGGCGGTATGGCGGAGGTCCGGCTGAAGTACGGTGTGCTGTTCGCGTCGCGCCGGGTCCGCGCGTCGGCGACCGTCAGCATCTGCCTGGCGATTGGCTCACCATCAGAAACCGTGCGCGCCCCGCTGCGGCACGTCACGACCCCGACACTGCGGTAGTCGATCACCCCGAGCTTCGCGCACGGTGGCATGCCCTACCCAAGTCCGTCCGGCCACAGGACTGGGTCACCGGAACGGGCAGTAGGCATGTTCCCGGCTCCCTGCTGATCGCCGAGGCGCAGCGCCCCCCGGAGGGTTACTACCCCGCCAGCGCATAACCTCCACAGCCCTAGGTCAGCCGGCGAGCCAGCGAGATCGCATCCACCGGTGCGCGCACCTTGGCGTCGTTGTCGAAATAGACGAACACGTCACGGGGCTCGGCCGGCGCGGGTGCGGCGACGGTGTAGTCCGAGCGGGCACTGGCACCGGCGCGCCAATCTCGGACCTGCCGCGCCCAGGTGTCCAGCGCCTCGTCGGTGTACCCGCTGACGTACAGTTCCACGTCGCCATGCAGGCGGACGTAGACGAAGTCAGCGGTGATGTCTTCCATGTAGGGCCAGCGTCCCGCGGTGTCGGCGACCACCAAGGCAATGCTGTGGGCGCGGAGCAATTCGATCAGCGCCGGATCGCGATAGCTGGCGTGGCGCACCTCCAGCGCGTGGCGCATCGGGCGGTCCGCGTCGATACTCGTCCACGCCCACCCCGCGAGTCGCTCGTCGTGTCGCTGAGCGAGCAGGCAGGCCTCGGCGGTGCTGCGTGGAAGCAGACCGAAAAACGTTGCCAGGCGGTCGGCGTCAAACGGCAGGTTGGGCGGTAACTGCCACAGCAACGGCCCGAGCTTGGCGCCCAACGCGAGCACGCCGGAGGCGAAAAAATTCGCCAGCGGGGTCGCCACGTCGCTTAGCTTCTTCATATGGGTGATGAATCGGCTGCCTTTGACGGCGAACACGAAATCCTCAGGTGTTACCGCCGCCCAAGACTGGTAACTGGACGGAAGCTGCAGCGAGTAGAACGAACAATTGATCTCGACGCTGTTCAGCTGCCGGGATAGGTACTCCAATTCTCGTCGGTGCGGCAGTCCCGGCGGGTAGAAAGTGCCCCGCCAGGGTGGGTACGTCCAGCCGGATGTACCCACCCGTGCGTGGCGATGCGAGCTGTAGCCCCCATTACCAATCACAGGTGGGTTAACCACACACCGCGCCCTCGGCGGCGCTGCCGACCAGGCGAGCGTATTTGGCCAGCACGCCGCGCAGCGGCCGTTCGGGGGCCTTCCACTCCTGGCGGCGCCGCGCGAGTTCGTCGGCATCGACTGCGAGGTTGAGCTCGCGGCGGCCGACGTCCAACGTGATCGGGTCGCCGTCGCGGACCAGCGCGATGGGGCCACCGTGCGCAGCCTCGGGAGCCACGTGCGCGATGCTCAGGCCGGTGGTGCCCCCCGAGAAGCGCCCGTCGGTGATCAGCAGGACGTCATTGCTCAGGCCGGCACCCTTGATCGCGCCGGTGACGGCGAGCATCTCGCGCATCCCCGGCCCGCCGCGCGGGCCTTCATACCGGATCACCACCACGTCGCCGGGCTGCAGATCGGGGATGGCGGCCATCGCGGCCTGCTCGCCGTCGAAGACCCGAGCACGCCCCTCGAACGTGGCCGAGTCGAGGCCGGCGGTTTTGACCACCGCACCCTCCGGGGCCAGCGAGCCGCGCAGGATGGTGATCCCGCCGGTGGGATGGATGGGGTCGGTAAGACTGTGCAGGATCTTGCCGTCCAGATCGGGAGGATCCAGCTCGACGAGGTTCTCGGCGACGGTACGCCCGCTGACGGTAAGGCAGTCACCGTCCAGCAGCCCGGCGCCCAGCAGCGCCTTCATGACCACCGGCACGCCGCCGACCTGATCAACGGAGGCCATTACGTGGGCGCCGAACGGCTTGACGTCGGCCAGGTGCGGCACCTTGGCGCCGATCCGGTTGAAGTCGTCCAGCTCCAACGGCACTCCGGCCTCGTGCGCGATGGCCAGCAGGTGCAGCACCGCGTTGGTTGACCCGCCGAAGGCCATCACCACTGCGATCGCGTTCTCGAACGCCGCCCTGGTGAGGATCTGGCGAGCGGTGATGCCGCGCTTGATGAGCTCGACCACGGCGCTGCCGCTGGCCCGGGCGAACCCGTCGCGGCGGCGGTCCACCGCGGGAGGGCTGGCTGAGCCGGGCAGCGACATACCCAGCGCCTCGGCCGCGCAGGCCATCGTGTTGGCGGTGAACATGCCGGCGCAGGCACCCTCACCGGGGCAGATCGC